>JAQGMD010000478.1 GCA_028292565.1 Burkholderia sp.
TATCTACTGTTCCGGTCAAAAGGTCCGCCATGCTGGACTCGCTGCCTTTATAGGGGATATGAACGATGTCCAGATTCAGCTCTTTTTTCAGAATCTCCATGAAGATGTGATGGGGCGATCCATTCCCGGTCGATGCATAGGTGTACTTCCCCGGATTCTTGCGCACGACGTCAATCCACTCTTTCATGCTCCGGGCGGGAAAGGACGGGTGCACACACAAGAAGAAGTTAGTAGCACCGAGCAGAGCGATCGGCGTCAATTCCTTCACCGGGTCAATCCCGGGTTTGGACAGAAGTTGAGGGGCAGAGCTGAATGTGGTGACGGTCGGAACCATCAACGTGTGGCCGTCGGGCGCTGAGCCTGCTACCACTTTTGCGGCAACCAGGGTGCTGCCGCCGACGCGGGGCTCGACCACGAACGGCTGTTTCATTGCGGTTTGGAGATGTGCTCCGATCGAGCGACCCAGAAGGTCAGGTATCGAACCCGGCGGCAACGGAACGAGGATGTTGACCAGCCGAGACGGATAGTCGGCTGCTGCTTGTTGAGCTATCGCTGGTAAAGCCATGGATAGCGAAGCCAGGGAAATCGACGCGGCAGCGGCGAACGCCCACATTTTTGATTTCATCTTGTTGTCCCCTCTTGGAATTACGTTAAACGTAATTTATTATTTATGGTGTAATAAGTATAGTGCGGCGTATGATGCTTTGTCAAGCGAGTCCAGGCTAGCAGCCTGTCGGACTTTATCCCCCAGATGAGGCCGGCATTTGAGATAATTCCGTATCGTTAAATTGCAGAAAAAACCGGTGTCGCGCTTCATCATTACAGACCGCAAGACAGACTATTTGATGCCACCATCGCTGGACGATTGGCTCAACCAGGATCATCTTGCGCGGTTCATTGTTGAGGTGATCGACGGTCTCGATTTATCCAACCTGATCCGACAATATGCTGGACGTGGATCGAAGGCACATCATCCCACCACCCTGCTGGCGATTCTTGTCTATGGCTACGCGACCTGCATTTTTTCCAGTCGCAAGATCGAGCGCGCCACCTACGACTCGGTTGCATTTCGTTATATCGCCGCTGGCAGTCATCCCGATCACGACACCCTCGCCACGTTCCGCCGTCGCTTCCTTGGCGAGATTGGGGGATTGTTTATTCAGGTGCTGGAAATGGCCGGCGAAATGAAGTTGCTCAAGCTGGGCACCACCGGTCTCGATGGCACCAAAATTCACGCCAACGCCTCTCGCCACAGCGCGCTCTTGTATGCTCATATCGAGCAGCTGGAAGCGCAGCTCAAGACGGAGGTGCCGGAATTGCTGGCACTGGCTGAGCAGGCGGATAAGGCCGATGTGCCAGACGGCATGAGCTTGCCGGAAGAACTGAAGCGCCGCGAAGATCGGCTGGCATTGCTGGCCACCGCCAAGGCGAAGCTTGAAGCGCGGGCCAAAGAGCGCTATGCGCGTGAGCGGGTCGAGTACGACGAGAAGATGGCCGCGCGCGCGGCCAAAGAGAAGGCGAGCGGAAAGAAGTCAGGCGGTAAGGAGCCTGTCGCCCCGCAAACCGGTCCGAGGGAGAAAAATCAGATCAATCTCACCGACGAGGAGTCGCGCGTCATGCCGGTCGCGGGTGGCGGCTTCGAGCAATGCTACAACGCACAAGCCGGAGTCGATGCGAGCACGATGCTGGTCGTCGCCACGGGCGTCACGCAAGTGCCCAACGATAAGCAGCAAGTGGTGCCAATGCTGGCGACCCTAGCAGCACAAACGGCGACGCAGGGTAAGGTCGAATGCCTGATTGCAGATACGGGCTATTTCAGCGCGCACAACATGCAAGCTTGTGAGGCTGCGCAGATCGAGCCGCTGATGGCCGTTGCCCGTGAAAACCATCACCCGGACTGGCGCGAACGTCACACCGAACCGGCGCCCTTGGCTGCCACGGCAACACCAACAGAGACGATGGCGCATCGCGTAAAAACAAAGGACGGTCGCAAGCGCTACGCTTTGCGCAAGCAAACTGTCGAGCCGGTATTCGGTATCATCAAATCAGTGATGGGATTTCGTCAGTTCTCGCTGCGCGGCTTGGATAAAGTGCGAGGTGAATGGCGCCTGGTTTGCCTGGCGTGGAATTTAAAGCGTATGGCCGTATTGCGTCAAAAATTTGGATAAAGAGGGAAATTACGGGGGAAAACCGTAAAAACCATCATAAATTGACCTTTATTGCTTATTTTTTGAGCAGACAGGCTGCTAGGAGTTATTGTGCGATGCGACAGGAATGAAGCAGATGAGGAACCAAAAAATTGTCGAGATAACGGAAACGCCACGTAACGGCGTAGATGCCGCTGAGTTGGTAGGCACGATCTTGGATGCGCTTCTTCGAATTCCCAGGCCAGCCCGGTTGAAGGATCTGGAAGTCGAGACGGGAATTCCTTCAGCGAAGATTCACCGCTATCTTGTGAGCATGATTCGGTGCGGGTTGATTCGTCGCCATGAGAGCGGCAATCGTTATGACTTTGGCCTGTTGGCGTACCGCATGGGCCAGGCAGCTTCACACGATAACAACGTCATCTCATTACTTGAACCCATGATCGAAGAGTTCATCGCCGCGTCGGCGGACGCCGACCTGGGGCAAGCTCTCGGGATAGGCCAGTGGCTGGGTCATGGCGCAACGATGGTGCGCTGGTTTGAAACCAATTCACAATTCTCGATCCGGATGAAGCCCGGTAGCGATTTGGGAGTGACAGGTTCTGCGACTGCCAAACTCCTTGCCGCCTACCTGCCTCGCGATACAACGGAGCCGATCGTGCGCGAAGAGCTCTCGGCTCGAGAAGCGTGCACAACCGAAGCTATTGAAAAAGTGTTCAAAGAATACGAGCAGATCCGTAAACGGGGAATTGCGCGGTCCCTGGGGGCAAGAAGAGATGGCATTGATGCGTTATCGGCGCCACTCTTCGACCATCGTGGTGAGGTAGTCGCTGCCATCACTGCGCTTGGAATGAGTCCCCATTTCGACACCTCGCTGAAAGGCAGTGCCGCGTCGTCTCTGCTCGCTTTAAGCAAGAAACTTTCTTCCTGGATCGGCAGTGCATAGGAGAACGATGAAGCAATGGAATAGCCTCGCGGCGAGCCGCCGCAAACGTCTGGCGCGGGGCCTGTCAGTCACCGGCCGCATAGCACCCGATGAAGACGACCAGCTTGCTGGAGGCGGTCATCAAGCCCGGAGACAGGGTCTGTATTGAGGGCAATAA
>JAQGMD010000252.1 GCA_028292565.1 Burkholderia sp.
CGTGATTCGCATCCCTTCACGCAAACGCTTCCACGGGATGTGCGTGGTGTCGGCCACCATTGGGCCGGGGGATGCGCATACCAGGATTTCCTCCGCAATCGAATTGAAATCAGCGCGGAAATGGACGGAGCTCTTCAGCACCAGGACCGCTTGCTCCGTCGGCTCTATACCGATGAAGCGGAACATCGCCTGGTCTGCCATCTGCACCTTCACGCTCGCGACGACGATGCGTATGTCGTCGATGCGCAGGCAGGCCGAAGGTCCGAGGTTCAGGTGAAAGCCGCGGAAGAACGGGCCGGTTGCATCGAACTTTCCGTCGGAGATTTGTTCGACGATGAATTCCGCCTCAAGCGGGCTGTCGCCGGGAATGTTGGATCGCCCACCCAGCCTGATCCGAATTTTATTGCCGACCCCGGCGGCATGCGCTGCCAATGCAGCGGCCTTGTCGACGATCAGTCCGATCGCGGCGCGTTTGACACCGTGGCGGATCAGTGCGCGCAGAACTCCCGTGGTGTCCGAATCGCCGCCGGCGCCCGGATTGTCCTGAGTGTCTGCAATGACCACCGGTTTGCGTGCGGTTGCGGCGAGTTCCATCGCATGCAGCGCCGCCTCGTCCGGGTCGTAGAGCGTTCCGGCAAATTCCGCTTCGGCGGCAATCACCGCGTTGGCCAGTTTGTCGGCAGCCTGGTCGGCGACTGCCTGTGTGACGCCGTAAGCCAGCACGACCGGACCGCATTCCGGAAAATCGGCAGCGGGGAAACCGGTCGCGAACGAAACGCTCGGGACGCTGGCCGATTCCACTTGGTCGATGGCCGCATACAATCGCTTGGCCGGATGCACTTCGGTCGACTGCCAGCACAGCGGAATCAGGAATGGAATCCGGCGCACCGCCACCTTGGGACGTGGCATGCCATCGAAGCGACGCTGCAGGACGGCGAATGCGCGCGCGCCGGTTGCGGCCATATCCACGTGCGGATAGGTTCGGAAGGCAACCAGGGCCTCGGCATGCCGCACCATCTGTTCGGTGATGTTGGCATGCGAATCGAGACTCGCGACCACAGGAATATCGTTGCCTACCACTTCGCGCACGCGTCGCAGCAATTCGCCCTCGCCGTCGTCCAGGTGTTCGGCGACCATCGCCCCATGCATATCCAGGTAGACGGCATCCACCGGCAGCGCCTCGCGTATGCCGGTCACAATCATTTCGGCGATGCGTTCATAGGCGTCTTCGGTAACATGGGCCGACGGACTGGCTGCGCACCAGGTAGTCGCGATCAGGGTATGGCCGCGCTTTTGCGCTTCGGCGATAAAGCCGGTGGCCGGAATGTTGGCGCCTGCGACCGCGTTGAATACTGCGTCGCCCGACACCATGGGCGAATAGCTATACCCTTGCGCGAAATCTTCCCACGTGGCCTTGCTGGGAGCGAAGGTATTGGTTTCATGTTTGAATCCGCCGATTGCAATGCGCATCTTTCGTATCCTCTTTTTTTACATGGGGTCCAGCGGATAAATCGGCCGCCGCACATTTTTGAATTCAAACCGGCTGTAATCTGAAGTGGCCACGCCGAGCCCGTCGCACTCGACGACTTCACGCGCGATATTTCCCAGGCCGGCGCGCCAGTGCACCCGGCTTTTCAGCACGAGATAGTGTTTTTGCATCGGGTCGATGCCGACTGATTGCAGGCAGTTGATGTCGTTCGGTTCCTGGTGACGGGAAACGATGACGATCTCGATCTTGCCGGTGTCGAGTACGACTGTGGTGCCGGTATCGTTCAGCGTGCCCTTGGCCATCGGTCCATGGTTGCGATAGCGCCCGTCGAAAACAAATTTCACGGTGCCGCTGACCTGGATCGGACGACTGACTTCGCGCAGTGCCGGCATCGGCATCTTTCCGCCCAGCGCCAGTGCCACGCGCGCGCCGACGCCGACCTTGGCTGCCAACGCAGCCGCCTGCGGATCGTATATCGCATAAAAGGCCACGTTTTCCAGACCCTGGCGCAATACTTCGGCCAGGACCACGGTGGTATCCATGGTGCCGCCAGATGCCGTGTTGTCGCAGTGGTCAAGCAGCACCACCGGGCCCTGCGTCATTTGTCTGGCGCGCCCTACTGATTGCTGCAGCGGTTCGTGTCGGAACACGAACTGCTCGCGCGCGCCCCACGCCTGGTCCAGCAGTTCGTCGCACAGTTTGCGCGCCAGTACCGGATCATTGTCAGTGCAAACCACCGCGCTCACGCCGGCATTGTCGACGTCCGCATGCGGAAAGCCCGTAAATACGGAGGCGGATAACGCCGTCTCCGTTTCGAAAGCAATACACTTGGCTTGCAGCGATTTGTTCGGTTCGCTGTGCGTCCCTTGTCGCATGATGTGCGGCAGCATCGGCCGGTTGCCCCATGCCATCACCGGCCTCACCTGGCCGGCTATCGTACGCGCCACGAGATCAGCGGCGCGCCGCCCTGCTTCATAAACATCGACATGGGGATAGGTGTGATAGCCGGTCACGACGGTCGCGTACTTCACGACGTCGTCGTACATGTTGGCGTGCATATCGAGCGTCACGCCGACCGGCGTGGTCGGATCGATTTCGCGCAAGCGCTTGAGCAGCGTACCCTCGCCGTCCTCCAGCGTCTGAGTCACCATCGCACCATGCAGATCGAGCAGGATGCCATCGAAGCCGCCTTTGCTTACCTCGTCCAGAATCAACTTGCTGATCTGTTGGTAGGCGCCATCCTCGACCGGGCCGCTCGGCCAGGCTTCTGCGGCGACCAGCAGCACGATTTCCGCGCCAAGCCGGTCGGCAACCTCAATGAAACCGCCGAGGCCGCTGCCCGTGCCCCGGTAAGCATCAACCGCCAGCGCGCCACCATTCAGAATGCCCGCAGTACGACGGAAGAAGCGTTCGAATGGCGTTGGAACCGGCGAGAAGGTATTCGTTTCGTGCTTGAACATCGCGAGCAACAGCCGCATTGAATTCTCCATGGACAAAGGATCGGTCGAAATACTCCAGGAGCCCGAAGCTAGCTCGCTACCACCGCAGGCCAACTGGCCTGTGCCGGCCGGAAGTTCTGGAAGTCCCAATCCCGTCCGGGCGCCGCTTCGATGAGGGTGCGCGTGTATTGCTGCTGTGGCGAAGTCAATACCGTTTCGGCCGGACCCGATTCCACAATGCGTCCTTTTTCCATGACGACTATGGTGTCGCAAATCTGCGCCGCTACGCGCAGATCATGGGTGATGAACAGTACCGCGATGCCGGTACGCGCGCGAATTTCTTCGAGCAGGTCCAGTACCTGCGCCTGCACCGAGACGTCCAGTGCCGACACCGCTTCATCGGCGACCAGGATGTCTGGCTCGAGCGCCAGCGCGCGGGCAATGCAGATGCGCTGCCGTTGCCCGCCGGAGAACTGGTGCGGGTAGCGTTGCATCGCGTCGGCTTGCAGTCCGACCACGCGCATCAGCTCAGTCGCCTTCGCCATTGCTTGCTCACGCGGCGTGCCGAAATTGATCAAGCCTTCAATAATGGAATCGCCGACGCGGATACGAGGATTGAGCGAACGATAGGGATCCTGGAACACAATCTGGATCCGGCGTCGCAACGGCCGCAGCTCGCCGCCCTTGAATCGGGCGATATCCGTGCCCTTGATACGAATAGCGCCGGAAGTGGGATCGATCAGTCGCACCGCGCAGCGCGCCACGGTGGATTTGCCGGAGCCGGATTCGCCCACTACGCCGACGATTTCGCCGCGCCGCACCGTCAGATTCACATCCTGCGCCGCCGCGACCGAATGACCGCGTCCGAACATGCGCTTTTCCGTATAGGTTTTATTCAGCGATGCCAGATCGAGCACGATTTCGCTGGTCAGGGTCGTGCGCTTCTTCGGAATCAGGCTCGGCACCGAGGAGACCAGCATGCGCGTGTATGCCGCGCGAGGGTTGGTGAGGATGTCGCCGCGCTCGCCGACTTCGACCACTTCGCCGCGATTCATCACCACGATGCGGTCAGCGATTTCTGCCACCACGCCAAAATCATGCGTAATGAACAGCACTGCCGTATTGTGTTTTTTCTGGAGTTGGCTGATCAGCGACAGGATCTGTTTTTGCGTCGTGACGTCGAGCGCGGTCGTGGGCTCGTCGGCAATCAGGAGCCGGGGCTCGAGTATCAATGCCATCGCTATGACGATCCGTTGCCGTTGGCCACCGGACAGTTGATGCGGGTAGGACCCGTAAATGCGTTTGATATCGGGTAGCTGCACCGACTCCAGCATGGCAAGCACCTTTTCGCGGCGTTCGCTCCTGCCCAGCTTCGTATGCACCCGCAGGACTTCCTCGATCTGGTCGCCGACCTTTTCTACCGGGTTGAGCGCGGTCATCGGCTCCTGGAAAACCATTGCCATGCGTGTCGCCCGCATCTCGCGCAGGCGTTTCGGGCTTGCGGTCAATACATCCTCGCCTTCGACCATGATGCTGCCGCTGCATGCCTGCAGTCCATCCTTGGGCAGCAGTCCCATCACCGAAAGCGAGGTGACCGACTTGCCGGAACCCGACTCGCCGACCACGCACACCGTTTCACCGGGCTGGATCTCGAAGCTGATGTTCTTGACGACCCGCTGGCCGTTGGGGCTGCCAACCACCTGCACCGACAGGTTGTCGATCTTCAAAACCGCCGCATTGCTCTTCACTGCGTTGCTCATAATTTGCGTGCCATTCTTGGATCCAGCGCGTCGCGCATGGCATCCCCCAACAGGTTGACGCTCAGCACTGTGAGTGAAAGCAAAATGCCCGGATACAGGATCAGACCCGGACGCATCTGGAAATACATCCTGCCTTCCGACATGATGTTGCCCCAGGATGAAGTCTCGGGGCTCAGCCCTGCGCCGAGAAAGCTCAGGATCGCCTCGGTAAGGATGGCGGATGCGAAGATATACGTGCCTTGTACAAGCAGCGGGGCCACTGTGTTGGGCACCAGGTGCCGCAGGAGAATGAGCGGCACGGGGGTGCCGAGCGAGATTGCTGCCTCCACATACGGTTCACTGCGTACAGTCAGGATCACGCTTCGAACCAACCGGACCACCCGCGGAATTTCCGGGATAGTGATCGCCACCAGCACGGTGAACAGACTTGCGCCGGAGAGCGACACCAGCGCAATCGCGAGCAGGATGCCAGGAATCGCCATCAAGCCGTCCATGATGCGCATGATGATGGCGTCCGCAGTGCGGAAATACCCGGCGACCACGCCGATTGCCAGACCGATACTGACGCTGATCAGCGCAGCGCCGAGGCCGGCAATCAGCGAGGTGCGCGCGCCATACAGGACGCGGCTATAGACGTCGCGACCGAAGGCATCACTGCCGAGCCAGAATTCCGCGCCCGGCACTTTGAGCCGCTGGCCGGTGTCGAGGGAATTCGGATCCGTGGTGCCAAGAAAGGGTGCAAATATGCCGATCAGGACGATGGCGCTCAACAACACGAGCGCAATCATCACCGGCGCGCTTCTGAACGAGCGCCGCAATTGCGCAAGCACCGACGGCGCCGCAGCCGGTGCGGGCAGGTCAACCGAGTCGACCGGATTCACTGTAGTAGACATGGTTAGTACCGGATGCGCGGGTCAAACACGGTGTAGAGCACGTCGACAACGAGGTTGATCGCAATATAGATAAAGGAGAACAGCAGTATCAGCCCCTGGATTACCGGGTAGTCGCGCGCCAGCACCGCCTCCACCACCAGCCTTCCCAGGCCCGGCAGGTTGAAAACCGATTCGGTCACCACGACACCACTGATCAGCAATGCGATGCCAACGCCGATGATAGTGATAATAGGCACGGCCGCGTTGCGCAGCGCGTGCTGCATCAGCACGGTGCGCTCCGTGAGGCCCTTGGCGCGGGCAGTGCGAATGAAATCCTCGTTCATCACTTCAATGATGCTGGTACGCGTGATGCGGGCGATGAGCGCGATATAAATCGTACTGAGGGCGAGCGTCGGCAGTATCAGCCGCTCGATGAAAGGTCCGAAGCCTTCTTCCAGCGGCCTGTATCCCTGAACCGGGAACCAGCCGAGTCCGACGGAGAAACCCAGGATCAGCAGATAGCCGGTGACGAACACCGGCACCGAAAAGCCAAGCACCGAGAACGCCATGATGGCACGATCGATCAGCTTGCCCTGGCGCCACGCGGCAATCACGCCCAATGGAATCGCCACCAGCACGGTGAAGACAATAGTGCAGATCGCCAGCGACAGCGACGGGCCGATGCGGTCCGCCACCATGCTAACCACCGACACCCCGGAAATCAAAGACGTGCCGAGATCGCCGCGCAGCAGTTGCACCAGCCAGAGAAAAAACTGCATGTGGATCGGCTTGTCCAGTCCCATGTGGTGGCGGATCTGGTCAAGCTGCTCCGGCGTGGCGGAGTCGCCCGCGATAATCGCGGCCGGATCTCCAGGGGTGAGGCGCAGCATGGCGAACACTACCAGCGCCACCATGCCCATGACGGGAATGGTGGCGAGCAGCCGCCGTGTGATGAAGGCGAGCATGGGCGACCTTACTTACCGGTTTTCTTGAGGCCCCAGAAGAGCGGAATCGGCTCAATGGGAACGCCGGTAAGGCTCGCCCGATAAGCGGCAACGTTATAGTACTGGCCAAGCGGCGGCGCTACGGCTTCATCGGTGGCGATACGATGGATTTCCTCAGCCAGCGATTTCAGCTGACCGGCATCCGAAGTACGGGCGAACTTCTGGCGAAGTTCCTCTACCTTCGGCACATCGGGCCAGCCGAACCAGGCCTGTTTGCCGTTGGTGGCAATCGGCGGTGCGCGCAGCGGGTCCTGGATATCCAGCAAGCTCCAGTTGGTCGAGAACAGGTTCCATCCACCTTTCGCCGGCGGCTCGGAAACGGCACGCCGCGTCACCACCGTCTGCCAGTCCATCGCCTGCAGGTTGACGGTAAATCCAGCTTTGCGCAGTGCCTGCGCAATCACCACAGGTTGCGCTGCGAGCCCGTTGACGTCGGTCGGGTGCATGACCAGCACTGGTGTGCCGTTGTAGCCCGCTTGCTTGAGCAGCTCTTTCGCCTTTTCTATATTGGAAGGCACCACCATATCCTTGCCATACGCACTTTCAAACGGCATGCCGCACCCGAACAACGCGGGGCAGGTTTTGTAATACTTCGGATTGCCAACGAGGGCTTTCATCACGTCTTCCTGGCCTACCGCATACATGGCGGCCTGGCGCACCAGCTTGTTGTCGAACGGCGGGTGCTGGAAATTCATCCGGTACATGGTCTGGTAGCCGACCTTGTCGATGATCTCCGTCTTGACGTCTTTCTTCCCTTCCACCATAGGCAGCAGGTCATACGGCACTTGCTCGATGTAGTCGATTTCGCCATTCAGCAGTGCATTTACCGCGGTCATGTGGTCGGGCATCCCGACCCATACCACGCGCTCCACATTAACGACCTTGCCGCCGGCGGTAAAGCTCGCAGGTTCACTGCGCGGCACGTATTCCTTGTTCTTTTCGTATACCGCGCGCAGGCCCGGTTTGAATTCGGAGACCACCCACTTGAACGGACCGGAGCCGATCTGCTCCTTGATCGCCTGGCTGGACGGTGTTTCAGCGATACGCTTGGGCATCATGAACGCCGGTGTGCCGCTCGGTTTCGACAAGGCGCGCAAGATCAGGTTGGTCGGCTCCTTGAGGATGACCTGGAAGGTCTTGTCGTCGACTACCTTCATCTCGGCGATCAGGCTCAGCAATATCTGCCCCATCTTGTCCTGCTCCGCCCACCGCTTGATGGACGGGATGCAGTCCTCGGCTTTGACTGCGGCGCCGTCATGCCACTTCAGACCTGACCGCAAGGTGAAGGTGTAGGTCTTCCCGTCGGGTGATGCGGTCCACTTTTCCGCCATCTGCGGCTGAATGTTGTTGTTGGCATCCGTAGCCAGCAGCGTATCGAAAATCATGTAGCCGTGATTGCGGCTCATGTAGGCGGTGGTAATGATCGGGTCCAGCACACGCAGCGGAGAATGCAGTACCGCAGTGACGGTTTGCGCTCCGGCCGGGGCGGCGAAAGCTAAGGTCGCTGCTACGGCCGCAGCCAGCGACAGGGTGCGCACAGAGCGCAATTGCATAGTTTGAAGCGACATGACTGGTACCTCTCCCAAAAGAATGAAACCAAGACCTCGTAACGAATTGAATGCACGTAAAGCTTCTTATTTATTTGTTCTTCGCGCTGACCTGCATTAACCGAATGCAAGATCTACGCCACTGCTGCTCGCACCGAAGAGGTGCTTGGGACCTGCATGATCGACAAACTACTCGTGTCTGCGCACGATCGGCATTCAGCCTCGTCCAGTGGACGAGGCGGTGTTCCGGGCAAGGGGGAGATGATGCGGCGACAGCGCCGAGTGCGGGCGGACCAACGATATATGGATACGCATGGCGGGTCGAATTGTCTCCGGATGATTTTATTTTTCAGACTCACCATGTTGGTGGACTGAATATTATTGCGATTGATATTAAGATCAATTTAAAAATGTGTCAAACTGAGATTAATTCATTTCAAGACGATCATGACCAACATCGATCTCAATAGCTTTTTAAGCTATCAACTGGATTTGGTATCAGAGTTGGCGGTAAAGCTGGCCTCGGAGGTTTACGAGCGAGAGGTCAATCTGTCGTTTCGTGAAGTGCGCATGCTGAGGACCGTCGGGAATTTTCCGGGTATCGCGCATTGTGAGCTGGTAGAGCGGGTTTTGTTTGAAAAGTCCCTGGTGTCGAGGCTGGTAACCGGACTCGTCAGGAAGTCGTACCTGAAGCGGGAGATCGACCAGGCGGATGCGCGCCGCGTGGCGCTGACGCTCACAGAGCAAGGTGCAGCGATCCTTCGCAAGGCTGATGAAATCGGGATGGCGATGAACGAGTTGTGGCTTTCGGATTTGACGCCAGGGGAGCGGGAGTCGCTGGAGCGGTGTATTGAGAAGCTGCGGGGGCGTTGTCGGAGTTGGAGTTTGCGAGGTGAGATAGAGGGTGACGTTCGCATCCTCATGAGACGGCCTGCCCACTTCCCTCTCCCGCATGGGCTAAGGTGTATAAGTTGCGATTTGACCTGACAGAATGTGTCAGATCATGAGTGTCGCAGTTCGACGCGCTGGTCACA
>JAQGMD010000260.1 GCA_028292565.1 Burkholderia sp.
TTATATTTATCGTCATCCGTAATATAAAGCGTTTCTCTGGTCGCATCATAGGCAAGACCGGTGGCCTCGGCAGTGAAAGGCAACGCGGTCTTTGAGATTGCGTGACCATCAAGGCCGACTGAAAACAGATCTTCGGGCCGTGAAAACGGCGCCTCGTCGACTTCGGAGTCCGACATGATCAGTGTATTTGTGAATGGATTATAGGCTACGGCCGATGGATCAATCGTTCCCATGGCTACGAGGTCGTGTACGGCAACTATGCACGGACCTTCATCGACGATGCTTGCCTGCGCCGTATTCAAGCCAATCTGGATGGCACTGCCGCTTCCTGCAAATTGCGCACCATCAACCCTGAGCGAAAAGTTCTCGACCCCTTCCGCCATGTTATCATTAAGCAGATCAACCGGTACATAAACTGTCGTTTGCCCGGCTTTGATCAACACGTTGAACGAGGACAAAGCGGCGAAATCCTGCCCGCCGATCGCTGTTCCATCCACAGTGCTGCATGTCACGATGACGTCCTGACTCGCGGCTTGTGACAAGGCGAGCTTGAAATAGACCGGACCGTCATCCTCTGCCCGCGGGAAGGTTTCCATCCCAGCCACAGAAACAGACGTGGCTTCGGCGGCGCCAAAGGC
Organism: Burkholderia sp.; assembly: GCA_028292565.1. The sequence goes on from JAQGMD010000260.1 coordinate 639, forward strand.
TATGAATTGATCTGCGGCAAGCGCGGTGCTTGTGACGATCTGGGCGATCCTGGAAGACTTGCCTATACCGGCTCCGTCGGCATCCCAGAACAGTTCGGCTTTCGCCGCATCGAACACGAACTGCCCATGCCCGATTGCCGTCGCTGCACTGCCTGTCACGAAATAACTCGCATCCAGCACGCCGCCGTTCAGCCCAGCGCCTTCGGAAAGACCGAATTCGCTGGCTACGATGCCAAGCTTGTCGCCCGCAGAATAATCGTAAATCTTGTCATAGACGCCAGACTCGGACTTTAACACAAACGTGTCTGCGCCCGAGCCGCCGGTGTAATAATCTCGGCCCGCACCGCCGATCAAGACGTCGTCACCACCAAAGCCATAAAGTGTGTCCGCGCCATTGTCGCCGAATAGTACGTTTCTGGCATCATTGCCCTTGATGTTGTTGTCAAGCGCATTGCCGGCGCCGTCAACTGCAACGGTTCCTGCAAGCACCAATTTTTCCACGAATTCGCCAAGGGTGTAACTGATCGTGCTGCTCACCGTATCGATGCCGCCGTCATCCTGACCGGCCGTCGTCATCTCACTAACTACGTCGCCCGCGTTATCGATACGGTAAGTATCATCGCCTGCTCCGCCGTACGTCACGTCCCGACCAATGCCGCCCTCCAGCGTATCGCTGCCAGCGCCGCCGTACAGCGTGTCGTCGCTGCCTTTGCCGTAAAGCTTATCATCGCCACCCAACCCCGAGATCAGGTCCGACTTGGCCGTGCCCCCCAATTCTTCGCTTTGATCTGTTCCTATGATAGGTTTTGTCCAGACTGCCCTGCCCACTTTGAAACCTCCCATACGCAAGCTTTCGCACCAAATTTGCAAACAAGCGGCGCTCCAAACTCCAAACATGTAACGTTCTTATTATAACCGCTCCGGTGGCAATTCTTCCTGCTATTATGAGTAAGCCTGATAACCTTTAGGGTAGCTGTTGCCTATGGCAACTGGGCGCTGCCACTGAACACATTTACCTGGGCGTGCGCTTCATACAGCGATTGCTTTCTCATCACGCGGTCGCTGGCGCCATGGCGACAGGTTCGCTGTAGCCGCCACGGCGGTGGGCACGCAGATCGACCTTGTTGACCACCACTGCAATCGGAATCTTTTGCGCCGTTGCCGATGAGGCACGCAGCTGTTGCACCGCTGCGAGGGCCACACCCGCCTCGGTGACCCCCCAACGTACCGTGAAGATGACGCGATCCACCATCAAGGCCAGTAGCCGGGTTTCGGTGGCTTCGCTTACAGGCGCGCTGTCTATCAAAATGCAGTCGTAATCCCGCCGCAGCTGTTTCAGCAGGTTGGGAAAATCCTCGTGCAAAAGCACCGTAAGCGGATCCACATGCAGGCGCGGGACGGTCAGGTAATCGATGCCATCTTTTGTCGTCGTCCGGATCATGCTTTCCCACGCGATCTCGTTCGAACTGATTTCAGCGCCGGGCGCCTTGTCACGTTTATCCCTGTCAACAGTCGGCGAAATCGAGGCGTTACGCAGATCGAAATCGATTACCAGTACCCGCTGCCCGAGCCGCTCGGCAAAGGCGGCCATGCTGCGCACCAGCGTAGATTTGCCATCGCCCAAAGCGCTGGACGTCACTAGAATGGTACGCGCGGAACCCCGGGTTGCCGCAACATAGACAGAGCGGATCGCTTCAGTATAGGGCGCATAGGGTGCGTTGCGCAGCAGTTGCGCAATGCCTGCGCGCATGCGACTTGAGATTGATGGCACCAAGCCGATGCAAGGCGCGTCGAGGGTTTCTTCGACATCACGTTCACTGCGCAAGCGCTGGTCAAGCCGCTCGAACAGAACCGCGAGAAAACCGCCGATCAAAAGCGAGGCAATCAGCGCAGGCGCCACGAAAAGCAGCGGATTTGGCGAACTTGGACTATCCGGGACATCGGCCATACTCACAACGCGTACAGACAGGCGGGGTCCCCCCTGCCCCTGCAAATCATCCTTCTGGCGCTGCAAATTTTCATATGCGTCGCCTGCCGCATTCGCCTCGCGCTCCAGTTCGCGCAAACGGATCCATGCGGGCGTTGTCTGGGCGTTGGCCGCTTGCAAGGTGGCCAGTTGCTTTTCAATATCGCGCAACCGTGCTGCGACTGCATCACGGCCGAGTGTCAACTGGGCGATTTCAAGCTTCTGATCATCGGTCAACGGCAGGATCGCCACGCTGTCCCTACTGTCCACACGATCCGTTGCCGCGATGCGTTCAACACCCGTCTGGATCTTGGTGCTTTCCTCGAGCGCGCTGCTGCGTTGCACTTTCAGGGCCTCGATCTGCGCGTCGCGTGCAGCCAATTCAGACTGAGCAATGGTCAGTTGGCGGGTGAACTCGGCAATCCGCCTGTCGTTTGGATCAGAGCCAGCGGCATCGACCAAGCCATACTTGATTTTATGTTCGCGCAGAGCACCCTCGGCCTGATCGATCCTGGCAAGCGCGTCAGGCATGCGATCGGAGACTGCTTGCAAAGCTTCCGCGCGCGCCTCGCGCTGGAAATCGGACTCGTGATCAAGGTAAAGTTTGACGGCCCGATTTGCCACAAGTGCGGCCGTTGCAGGATCGACGCTGCGGAAAGTGACAGCAACCAGACGCGACTGGCGCTCTTTATAAACGCTCAGGCCGCGATCGAGGGCGTCGTAATCCAGCACTGGCGATGGGGAAGTGGCTGGCTTATTGTTCATCCCGCTTTGCGCGTGCTCCGCCGACGCAACGGGTGCAGTCGGGCCCGGATCAATCTTGAAACTCTCCGCCAACCGGCGCAGATGGCCAGGCGAGTTCAGCATTTCGACCAGCGTATCCACCGCCGCATCGTCGGACCGCTCGGTCCCGACCTGCGCTTGTGCCTGGTAAAGAAGCTGCGCCTTCGCCGTGTAATAGGGTGGCAGGCTTAGCGCTACTGCGGTGGCCGCGGCACCGCCCAAAAGTACGATCGCCGCGATCAAAATCCGGCGTCGCTTTAGCAGCAACATGACTTGGCTAAAGTGAAGATCGTTGGAACGCCTATGGATCATAGCAAATACCTTTTAGAAACCAGCCCGCGCATTGGGCAACTCGTCCTGATAAGAACCAGCGTACAATTGTCAAACCGATAGCCAGCGAGTTACCATAAGGCGATGCGGCCAATCGACATCGGAAATGGTGTTTGATGTTCCTTCGCAACTCATCTACGTGAATCATATCACTTCTCAGGACCTCACCTTATATCTCACTGTCACCACTTTTGATGGTCATACGGCGATACAGGCTAATTATCGCATGGCTTGGGACAGGCGTGAAATACCATACGGAGTAAGCCTGTTACCCCGAAAGAGCCAAACGGATATTAAGAGATGCCCTACATTGAATCGTCTGCTCTGCCGTGAATTGCTCGCCACCTTGGCGGACGTTCAAGCCGAGCGCCGCACCGACGAGCCAGATGACAGGATTTCGACCGACCGCGTCATACCAAGCAGGCACAGCACGATACCGAACCAGAAAATCGGTTGTCGCAAGACGTAGTGAAACATGCTGAATACCAAAAGTCCAACGACAAGCCCCGCCAATGCCGGATGTCCGGCCCGTGATGCGGCGAGCAAGGCTGTAACCGATATCCAGACAAACGCGGCCATTGCCACAACACCACCCTGGGTCAGCAGATCAAGAAGGGTATTGTGAACCTCGAACTTGTCAGGTGGAGGGCGCTTGAAGGACTTGCTCGTTAGATGCGGGCCAGGGCCGAAGCCAACAAGCCCCGATTGGATACCCTTGTCGATGGCCTCGGCCCAGAGGTGCAGCCGGGTATCACCCTGATCATTGTCATCATAAACCTGATTGGAGACGCTCTCGATCCGGCTTAGCGAAGCGGCTGCGTACGGCACCGAAATTATAATTGCGAGCGGCATCGCCAACAGCGCAAGTGCCACCGCCGCTCCGCGCAGAGAAGGTGCCATTTCCCTGTCTTGCAGCCACTCCATGGATTTCAAAGTGATGAACAGCCCACCCGACGCGACAAGTCCAATAACAAAACTGTCACTGCGAGACATCATCCCGGCCACGAATGCTGGCACAATCGCAGCCAAGGCCTTGAAACTCTCGACCTTTGTGGCGGCCTGATCTGCAAGATGCAGGCCCAGAAGTGCGATGAACAGCGCGAAGAAACCCATCTGATTGGGGTTTTCGGCCCATCCTCTAAAGCGGTCCCAATACCAGGGATCAACACCTGGCATCGGTACTTTGCCCAAGCCAGTGCCGATTTGCAGAACCAGCGATATACTGCCAATCACGACAATGCGCCAGATGATCAGTCGCCTGTCTGCGGCATCAGAGAATGTGGCCGCCATCATTACGCTAAAGGTGAAGACGAAGGTATAAGCGATGGCATCGCGCAACATGCCACCATAGTCTTGAA
>JAQGMD010000050.1 GCA_028292565.1 Burkholderia sp.
GAGCGGTTTCAGCCTGACTGTACCGTCGATCCCGGACGCTTTGCCCGCGGCACTGCGTTGCGTCTCCTTGCCATGGCACCGCCATGTCGCGTCGACGCGCCTTGTTCCGCAGGCAAATCGCCTCGGGCTCGCGTGGCACAGTCAGGCTGAAACCGCTCTACGGAGCCCGCGGCTCCGGTAGGGATTATTTGCGTTTCATGAAGAAGACAAACTCCCTGTTGTCTTCGCTATGGGAAAGGAGTTGATTGCCGGTCTGCTTGGCGAAAGCCTGGAAATCGCGCACCGAACCAGGGTCGGTCGCCATCACGCGCAGCACCTGGCCGCTGACCATTTCAGCCAGTGCTTTCTTGGCTTTCAGGATCGGCAGCGGGCAATTCAAACCGCGAGCGTCTAGCTCTTTGTGAAATTCCATCGGCATGCTCGTGAGGGAGATGATAGGTTGATCCGAGTTGCGCATTCTACTCCAAACGAAGTTGCATAATGCACTGCAACAGACAATGACTGTTCGATAGGCGAACCAGCTAAAACTAGGCAGCGGGACGGTCGACAAACTCTACCGGCAGGCCGCGCCCGCGCATCCAGTCGGCCATGGCATAACCCGTTCCGGCGCGCCAGGGCCGCAGCTTTTCCGGCGCGATCAGGCGGTAGTCGACCAGTTCTTGCGACAAGCGGATCTCGCCGGATGCTTTTACATGGTAGGCGATGATGAGTTCATTCTTGCGGATGAACTCATAGACGCCGATCAATGTAATTTCATCGGCATCAAGGTTCGTCTCTTCCTTCAGTTCACGCGCAATGCCCTGTTCCGGTGTTTCTCCGCGCTCCATGAAACCTGTGACCAGCGCGAACATTTTTTCCGGCCAGGCTGCATTGCGTGCCAGCAGTATCCGTCCTTCGACTTCGACCAGCGCCGCCAGCACGGGGAGCGGATTGTCCCAATGAGTCCAATGCCCTTCCGGGCAGGCGAGGCGGACCTTCGCTCCCTCGCCCACGTCCGCACGCTCGACCAGCCGCGCGGAACACATAGGACAGTATTGGTAGGTTGGCTCCAAAGAGGCTCCTGTGCTGGAGATTATGCGCGTTCGCGCACCCAGTTCGCGACGCCGTCCAGCGCCTTGTCGAGGCCGCTGGGATCGGTGCCGCCGGCTTGCGCCATATCGGGCCGACCGCCGCCTTTGCCGCCGACTTGCTGCGCGACGAAGTTGACCAGTTCGCCGGCCTTCACTTTCGCGATGGCGTCCTTGGTGACTCCGGCGATCAGGCTGACCTTGCCATCATTGACTGCGGCAAGCACGATCGCTGCGGTTTTCAGCTTGTCCTTCAGCTTGTCCATCGTCTCGCGCAAGGTCGCCACATCGGCGCCGTTAAGCGTCGCTGCCAGAACCTTGATGCCGTTGATGTCGGTGGCCTGGGACAGCAGTTCGTCACCCTGGCTGGACGCGAGCTTCGACTTGAGTCCGGACAGCTCTTTCTCGAGCGACTTCACGTAGTCCTGCACCTGCGCGATACGCTGCGTGAGTTCTTCCGGCTGCGCTTTCAATGCAGTGGCTGCTTCGCTGACGCGGGCGGCAAGATTCTGCACAAACACGAGCGCAACCTCGCCGGTCACCGCTTCCACGCGCCGGATGCCGGCTGCGACGCCGCCTTCCGAGACGATCTTGAACAAGCCGATGTCCCCGGTACGGCTGACGTGGGTACCACCGCACAGTTCCTTGGAAGAACCGATGCCGAGCACACGCACCCGGTCGCCATATTTTTCGCCGAACAATGCCATCGCGCCATACTTGATCGCATCGTCATAGGCCATGTGCTGCGCCTCGGTCGATTCGTTGGCGAGGATTTCGCGATTGACGATTTCCTCGACGCGGCGGATTTCCCCAGCCGTCAGCGGCGCGTTGTGGCTGAAGTCGAAACGGGTTTTTTCCGCATCGACCAGCGAGCCTTTTTGCGAAACGTGTTTGCCCAACACTTCGCGTAACGCCGCGTGCATCAGGTGGGTTGCGGAGTGGTTGCGCATGGTTTGCGCGCGCACCGCAGTGTTGACCTTTGCCGCAATCTTGTCGCCGATAGCCAGCGCGCCTTTGTTCAGAGTGCCATGATGCCCATAAACCTCAGGCTGGATTTTCTGCGTATCCGCGACTTCGAACGACGCGCCGGAGGATTCGAGCACGCCGGTGTCGCCGGCCTGGCCGCCGGACTCCGCGTAGAACGGTGTGGAGTCAAGGACGACGATCGCTTCCTGGCCTGCTTCAACCTTTTGCACGGCGGCGCCGCCGACGTACAGGGCGACGACCTTCCCTTCCTGCACCAGGGTGTCATAGCCGACGAAACTGGTTTTGTCACCGCTGTATTCGATCGCGGCGGTCATCTTGAACTTGCCGGCCGCGCGCGCCTGCTGCTTCTGGCGCTCCATCGCGGCGTTGAAGCCTGCCTCGTCCAGTTCCACATTGCGCTCGCGGCAGATGTCAGCGGTCAGGTCAAGCGGGAAACCGAAGGTGTCGTACAAAGTGAAAGCCGTGTCACCGTCGAGCTTCTTCGGATTCTTCTGCAGCGCGGCTTCGAGTATCTTCATGCCGTTTTCCAGGGTTTCACCGAAGCGTTCTTCTTCCTGCTTCAACACCTGCTCGACACGCGGCGCGGCTTCCGCCAGTTCCGGGTAGGCTGCGCCCATTTCCTGCACCAGGTCCTTGACCAGCTTGTGGAAGAACGGCTGAGTCTGGTCCAGCTTGTAGCCATGGCGCAAGGCGCGGCGGATGATACGGCGCAGCACATAGCCGCGACCTTCATTGCCGGGGATCACGCCATCGACGATCAGGAACGAGCAGGCGCGGATATGGTCGGCGATGACCTTCAGCGAATTGTTCGCGATGTCCTTGCAACCCGTTTCACGCGCAGCGGCCTTGATCAGGTTCTGGAACAGGTCGATTTCGTAATTGGAATGCACATGCTGCAGCACCGCCGCGATACGCTCGAGGCCCATGCCGGTGTCGACGCACGGACTCGGCAGCGGATGCATCACGCCTTGGTCGTCACGGTTGAACTGCATGAACACCAGGTTCCACACTTCGATATAGCGGTCGCCATCCTGCTCGGGGCTTCCCGGAGGGCCGCCCCATACATCGGGACCATGGTCGTAGAAAATTTCCGAACAGGGACCGCAGGGGCCGGTATCGGCCATCTGCCAGAAGTTGTCGGATGCATAGCGCGCACCCTTGTTGTCGCCGATGCGCACGATGCGCTCGGGCGGCACGCCGATGTCGTTTTGCCAGATGCCGTACGCCTCGTCGTCTTCGTGGTAAACCGTGACCCAGAGCTTTTCTTTCGGCAAGCCATAGACGCCAGTCAGCAATTCCCACGCGTAATGGATCGCATCACGCTTAAAGTAGTCGCCGAACGAAAAATTGCCCAGCATTTCGAAGAAGGTATGGTGACGCGCGGTATAGCCGACGTTTTCCAGGTCGTTGTGCTTGCCGCCGGCGCGCACGCTGCGCTGCGAGGAGGTTGCGCGAGTGTAATTGCGCTTGTCCTGGCCCAGGAACACATCCTTGAACTGCACCATTCCCGAGTTGGTGAACAACAACGTCGGGTCATTGCCCGGCACGAGGCTCGACGAGCGAACAATGGTGTGGCCCTTGGATTCGAAATACTTCAGGAATTTATCGCGGATTTCAGACGAGTTCATGTTCTTTGAAAAAAGGTGGCGTGACGTTGCAAACAGTTGATTATACGTGATAACCCTTCCCGGTTTGACCGGCACGGGGGTGCAATCCCGGAGGCAAACGGTTGGCAATTTGCCAACCGCTGCGGCCATCAGGAAAAGGTCGGACCGATCAGATCGATGCGGTCGGTGCAAAAGGCATCGACGCCCCAAGCGAGGATTTCTTTTGCACGCTGCGGGTCGTTGACGGTGTAACAGAACAGGCCGAAGCCCTCGTCCGTGATGGCTCGCGCCTGCGCGGCCGACAACTTCTTGTGGTTGGTATGCAGCGCGACCGCATTCACCTCGCTCAGCCGCTCCCGCCAATCCGGCGGCACCACATCGACCAGGTACCCGCGCGGGATCACAGGTGCTTCCGATTTTGCAGCGAGCAATGCATCGAAGGAAAACGACGAGAACAACGGAAGCGCCACTTGCGCTGCCACTTCGCCGGCAAACAAACGTTGCGTCACTTCCGCCACGACCCGTCCGGTCTGTTCCTCGAAGCCGGGGGATGGCTTGATCTCGATATTCATCCAGATATGGTTCTGTGTGCAGAAATCAACCACCTGCTCCAGCGTCGGCACCGGCTCGCCGGCGAACTGCGAGCCGAACCAGGCGCCGGCGTCCATCGCGCTCAGCTCCTGCGCCGTGGTCTCGCACACTTTGCCGGCGCCCGGCACGGTGCGTCCGAAATAAGGGTCGTGCATCAGCACCGGCACGCCGTCGCGGGACAACATGACGTCAAACTCCACCGCATGAAATCCGCGGGACAGTCCGCAGCGCATCGCTGCCAGTGTGTTTTCGGGTGCGAGCGTGCCGCCCCCGCGGTGGGCGATGATTTTCGGAAAATTCCACATTTTCGACCTGGCTGGAATGATATGAGTTGGGCGCATAGTCTAATTCGAATCGCCCGTTGCGTGGCAGACATCGTCGCGCGCATGGGGTTACAATCGACCGCAACTTTCACCCACTGACAGCAGGCAATCCGACAATGGCTGGTTCTTCATTCAAAAAAGCACTTGGACACATACGCGTACTGGACCTTACCCGCGTACTCGCGGGACCGTGGTGCGCACAAAACCTGGCGGACCTCGGCGCGGACGTCATCAAGATCGAGCGGCCCGGCGCGGGTGACGACACGCGTCACTGGGGACCTCCGTACCTGAAAGACGCGGAAGGCAATGACACGACCGAAGCAGCATATTACCTCGCCGCCAACCGCGGCAAGCGTTCCGTCACGCTCGACATCGCCACTCCCGAAGGACAGGAAATCATCCGCAAGCTGGCCCGCGTGTCAGACGTCGTGCTGGAAAATTACAAGGTCGGCCAGCTGAAAAAGTACGGGCTCGACTACGAGTCCCTGCGGCGCGAAAAGGCCGACCTGGTCTACTGCTCGATCACTGGCTTCGGCCAGGATGGCCCATACGCGCAGCGCGCCGGCTACGATTTTATCGTGCAGGGCATGGGCGGCTTCATGTCGATTACCGGCGAGCGCGACGACCTGCCCGGCGGCGGACCGCAAAAAGCGGGCGTGGCAATTTCCGACCTGATGACCGGCATGTATTCGACGCTGGCCGTAATGGCGGCCCTGACGCATCGCGACCGCACCGGCGAAGGCCAATACATCGATATGGCGCTGCTCGACGTGCAGGTCGCGATGCTGGCCAACATGAATACCAATTACCTTGCCAGCGGCAATCCGCCTAAGCGCTGGGGCAATGCGCATCCGAACATCGTGCCTTACCAGACCTTTGCCACCTCCGACGGGCACATCATCGTGGCGGTCGGCAATGACGGCCAATATCGCAAGTTCGTCGACGCCGGCGGCCGCCCCGAACTGGCGACCGACGAGCGCTTCGCCACCAATCCGATGCGGGTCCGCTATCGCGACACGCTGGTGCCGCTGCTCGCCGAAATGGTGAAGACCAAGACCAAGCAGGAATGGATCGATCAATTGGAAGCGGCCGGGGTGCCATGCGGTCCGATCAATAACCTCGATGAAGTGTTCGAGGACCCGCAGGTCGTTGCGCGCGGCATGCAAATGGATCTGCCCCATCCTTCCGGCGGCAAGGTCAAGCTGGTCGGCAGTCCGATGAAGATGTCGGCGACTCCGCCGC
>JAQGMD010000071.1 GCA_028292565.1 Burkholderia sp.
GAAGCGCAGACTACGCCCCACTTTTGCGGCGCGTGCGCGAATGTCCGCGATCTTTTCCGCCACGGCCGCGGGCGGTTCGCCCCAGGTCAGGTAGACGTCGACCTGTTCCGCGGCCAGATCATGCGCCGCGTCTGATGACCCGCCGAAGTACAGCGGCGGATGCGGCTTCTGCAGCGCCGGGTACAGCGTTTTCGCGCCCTTCACCTTCACATGCTTGCCGTCGTAATCGAAACCGGCATCGCCGCCCTCGCCCGCCAATGCGGCGCGCCATACGCGCAGGAATTCCGCCGAGATTTCATAGCGGGTTTCGTGATCGGCAAACAGGCCATCCGCTTCGAGTTCGCCCTGGTCGCCGCCGGTGACGACATTGATCAGCAGCCGTCCCTTCGACAATCGGTCAAAGGTTGCGGCCATGCGCACTGCCAGTCCGGGCGTGCTCAATCCAGGACGTATCGCCACCAGGAACTTCAGCTTTTGCGTCGCGCCGATGAGACTGGATGCAACCACCCACGGATCCTCGCAGGAACGCCCGGTCGGTATCAGTACGCCATCGTAGCCTTGCGTATCCGCGGCGACGGCGACCTGGCGCAGGTAATCATGATCGACGGGACGCGCACCCCGGCTTGTGCCGAGATACCGGCTGTCGCCGTGCGTAGGCAGGAACCAGAAAACATTGAGGCTCATGTTTTTTCCTCAGAGTTGCGACGGCAGCGTGGCTTCCCTGACGCTGATCTTTTTCGGAATCAGTTTCAGCTGGGCGAACACGTCGGCGATTTTTTGCTGCTCGTTGATGACAGCGTCGCTCACCGGCTTGACGCCATAGGTGTAGCGGGATGCAGCCAGTTCGAGGATGGACGGCTCGAGCCCCACCTGTGCCGACAGAATCGCTGCGGCTTCCTTCAGGTTCTGCCTGGCCCAGTCATCAACCTTGACCAGCTCTTCGAGCACGGCCTTGATGACCGCAGGATTGCCCCGCGCATAGTTGCCCGACGCAAGAAAGAACTGGTGATTGCTGACCAATCCCTTGCCGTCGGCGAGTATGCGGGCGCCGAGTTGTTTTTCCGCGGCAGCGAGGAACGGATCCCAGATCACCCATGCGTCCACACTACCGCGTTCGAACGCAGCGCGCGCATCGGAAGGCGGCAGGAACACGGTCTGGACATCCTTGTACTCGAGCCCTGCTTTCTCCAGCGCCCTGACCAACAGGTAATGCACGTTCGAGCCTTTGTTCAGCGCTACTTTCTTGCCCTTCAGGTCGGCCACACTTTTTAGTGTCGATTCCTTCGGCACCACTATGGCTTCAGACAGCGGCGCCGGCGGTTCATTGGCGATGTAGACGAGGTTCGCGCCTGCCGCCTGCGCAAAGATCGGCGGCGCTTCGCCGACTGTGCCGAAGTCGATGCTGCCGACGTTCAAGGCTTCGAGCAACACCGGTCCGGCCTGGAATTCCGTCCACTTCACGTCGACGCCTTGCGCGGCGAGCCGTTTTTCCAGCGCGCCGCGCGCCTTGAGAATGGTGAGCGTGCCGTACTTCTGGAAGCCGATACGCAGTACCGGCCTTGATTGTGCCGCTGCGAATGTCGGAATCGCCGAGGTGAGCGCACCGACGGCCGCCGCGGATAACAGGCCCAGTGTGCGGCGCTTTGCATTGCGTTTTTGATTCGGAATAGTCATCTGGATGTCCTTTGCTGAGTTCGAATTTCGGGCGTAAGCTTCCCCTTCCGCTCGATTGAGCGGATGCAGGCGCCACGCGCACGTGGCGTTATTTACATGGGAGGAAGCTGGCGGTATGTAACGCTAAACGCTACATCGCACCTGGGAGAAATGCACCGGCGCGAATTCAACGCTCGATGCGTGGGACGCGGCTATGGCCTGCAGATTTGCGGACAAGTGTGCAACGCCCTCGTCCACACGTTGCGCGATTCCCGGATCGAGCGTCAATCCTGTTTCCGCCGTCCAGTTGATTTGCGCATCGGTCGCAAAAATGCTCGGCAACACATGCTTCGCGCCCAAGGCGGACAGCACCGGGCGCAGCGCATAATCCAGCGCCAGCATATGGGACTGGCTGCCGCCGGTGGCAAGCGGCAGCACCAGCTTGCCGGACAGCCCGTCCTGCGGCAGCAAATCGAGAAAGGCCTTCAGGACGCCGCTGTAGGCCGCCTTGTACACAGGCGTCGCAATGATGACCGCATCCGCCTGCTCGACCTGGGATTTTGCGAGCCTGATGTGGGCGTTCCCGAAGTCTGCGTGCATCAACGCCAGGGGCGGCAGGTCAAGCACCTGCAATTTTGCATATTGATGTCCCAGCAGCGCCAGTCTTCCGCCGACATGATGCAGCAGCCGCGTGGAACGCGATGGAATCGAGGGACTGCCGGCTAACAGGAGAATTGTCATTATTCTTTCCGATGGGGTTGGTGGCGTCGCTTTATTTTTTGCCCGGCTGGTAAATCTGGTCGAACACACCGCCATCGGCGAAATGCGCCTTTTGCGCGTTGGTCCAGCCTCCAGCAACTTCATCGATGGTGAATAGCTTGACCTTCGGGAACTGTGCTGCGTATTTCTTCGCGACCTTTTCGGAGATCGGGCGGTAATAATTCTGCGCCGCGATTTCCTGCCCTTCATCGGTATACAAATGCTGCAGGTATGCTTCCGCAATTTTGCGCGTACCGCGTTTGTCCACTACCTTGTCAACGACGGCAACCGGCGGCTCGGCCAGGATGCTCACTGACGGAGCGACGATCTCAACCTTGTCCGGCCCCAGCTCCTTGATCGCCAACAGGGCTTCGTTTTCCCATGCCAGTAGCACGTCGCCGATTCCGCGTTCAACGAAAGTCGTGGTCGCGCCGCGTGCGCCGGAGTCCAGTACGGGTACGTTCTTGTATAGCTTGCCGATGAATTCTTTCGCGCTCGCCTCGTTGCCGCCCGGCTGTTTCAATGCATAGCCCCACGCGGCGAGATGGTTCCAACGCGCACCGCCGGAGGTCTTCGGATTCGGTGTAATGACTGCGACGCCCGGCTTGACCAGGTCACCCCAATCCTTGATGCCCTTCGGGTTACCCTTGCGTACCAGGAACACGATGGTCGAGATATAGGGTGAGCTGTTATGCGGCAATCGCTTTTGCCAGTCCTTCGCGATCAATCCGCGTTCCGCGATTGCGTCGATGTCATAGGCGAGCGCCAGCGTGACCACGTCCGCGCTCAATCCGTCGATGACCGAGCGGGCCTGCTTGCCCGAGCCGCCGTGCGATTGTTTAATCGTCACGTTGTCGCCGGTCTTGGCCTTCCATTGTTTGGCAAAGGCCTGGTTGTAGTCGTGGTACAGCTCACGGGTCGGGTCATACGACACGTTGAGCAGGGTGAAGTCCGCTGCGTGGGCGGACGGGGCGACGAGTGCAATGACGATTGCCGACTGGATCAATTTCTTCAACAACATCTGGTTCTCCCTACAGACAGTTTGGTTTCCGGAGTCGACAGATTAAGTAATTGACCATTGAAAAAGAACGAATACTTTTGCGGTTCCTTATTTGGTTTGCGTATATCAGGGGACAGAGGTCAGGGATCAGGCGCGTAGGGGTGCATCTCACGCACCGTCTCACGCACCCTACGCCTTATTCAATGTTGGGCTGCAAGCCAACAGGCAAGACGAAAAAAAAGCCGCTGTCAGCGGCTTTACTTCATCTCTCGCAAACCTTACCCACAACCACATGCCGCTTTCTGCCGATAGCTCGTGCACAGCCTTTTTGAAAACGTGATCGCTTCAATGCCAAAAACGCATTTGGTCGTCGGGCCGGACACATAGCCATTTCGGAGGTAAAACGACTTCGCTGTGACGGTACTCATCACCTGAACATTCGAAAGACCCCACTCCTTGGCCTGCACCTCCAGCGCCTGGAGCAGTCCTTTACCGACGCCGGCAAAACGAACCTCGGGCGTGACGTAGCAGAGTACGACCTTGCCTGCGCGCGTCAGCATGGCGACCCCGACGATGTCGTTATCCATGGTCGCCACCAGGGAGAAATTGGTCTGGCATAAAAACCATGACTCCACTGTTTCGGGCGTCTTGTTTCCCAACCATGCGGCGAGTATCGCTTCATCGTTGCGATGGTCTTCGGCACAGCATTCCGAGATGGAGCGGCGCAGCACGTTACATGCAGAGTTCGCATCTTCTGGCCTGGCTGTTCGCATACCGCATTTCATGTCAGTGCTCGCTTGCCTTCACTATTTGCTTCGTTCGATCATACACCGTGCCGCCGGTATCAGGGGACAGAGGTCAGGAATCAGGTATCAGTCGTCGGCACTACCGCAACCATGCCTGCAACGCTGCCATCCATCCGAGGCTGGTGCGAAGTATACCGCCATGTGATGCCGCAGCCCCGGCAGAAACCGGTGCTGGCGGGTCGATTGGTATCACCACTGTTGCGCTCAGCCCACGCTTATCAGGGTCAGGAATCAGGGTCCGTTCAAAGTCCGGACAACCCCTCTTGTTAAAAGTTTACTTGAGTCCGGTCGCTGTCAGCGGCTCCTCTTCCTCGCGCTGGCTTGCCGCGCTTCGAACCTCCTCGTCGGTGGGCACAGGCTCATCGACGAACAGCGCTTCTTCTTCATCCGCATGCACCCGCTCCGCGTCGTCGGGAAGGAAACCGCCTGCCTGCCTGCTCCACAATTCATAGTAACGACCGCGTCGCGCAAGCAGCTCGGTATGGCTGCCATCCTCGACAATGCGGCCGTTGTCGAATACCAGGATGCGGTCCAGGTGCGCAATCGTCGACAACCGATGGGCTACCACTATCACCGTCTTGTCCACCATCACCCGGTCGAGCGTATCCTGGATGGCCCTCTCGGTAATCGAATCGAGGCTTGAGGTCGCCTCGTCGAGTATCAGGATCGGTGCATCTTTCAGGATGACACGCGCGATAGCAACGCGCTGGCGCTGGCCGCCGGACAGCTTGACGCCGCGCTCACCGACCATCGACTGATAGCGATCCTTGATCTGCATGATGAATTCATGCGCATAGGCCTGCTTCGCCGCTTCCATCACTTCCGCATCGCTCGCTTCCAGGCGGCCATAGCGGATGTTCTCCATCAGCGTGCGATGGAACAGGCTCGGGTCCTGCGGAATCAGGCTTAGCTGGGAATGCAGCGCATCCTGCGACATGTCGCGGATGTCGACATCGTCGATCAATATTTTTCCGGCCTGCCCGTCGTACAGGCGCAGGATCAGGCTGACGAAGGTCGATTTTCCGGAGCCGGAAAAACCAACCAGGCCGACACGCTGCCCTGCGGGTATGGTCACGTTGAGCTTATCGAACACCTTCTTGTCCGGCCCATAGCCGAAGTCGAGATCGCGGAATTCGATCTGGCCGCGATAGATCGTAGGCGCGATGGCCGCCGGTGCATCGACCAGTTCATGCGGCTGGATGAGGGTCTGCACGCCGTTCGCAACGTTGCCAATATACTCAAAGAATTCGAGAAAGCGGCGGCTCAGGTTGCGCGCTTCGTTGATGATCATGAGCGACAGGCTGACCGCCATGACAAACTCGCCGACCGTAATCTGCCCTTCTCCCCAGAGCGTCAACGCGTAGTACAGGATGCCGACCTTCAGCACTGCCGCAGAGGTAAACTGGAACCAGCGCACGCGTTCGTTGTAACCGTTCGACTTGCGGATGGCCTTCATTTCGCTGGTGAGCGCATCCTCCAGGTGTTCCCGTTCGAAGCGCAGCCGCGCAAACAATCTGGCACTTGTCAGGTTCGTGACGGAGTCAACCACTTTGCCCGTGGTTTCGCTGCGTGCCGACGAAGCCTTGAGTGCGTAAGGCTGGCATCGACGCGCCAGCAGATAGGAAACGCCGATGAACAGTACCGCCCAGATCAGCACGAAGCTGCCGAGCTGTACGTGAGCATTGAACAACAATACGATCGATACGAGAAGCACTATCGCGACCGGCCAGAACTCGGTGATGACCGACCACAGGGTATGCGTGACACCCAATGACGTTTCACTAATGCGGTGTGCGAGCGCGCCCGCGAAGTTGTTAGTGAAATAACGATGCGAATGGTATTGCATGTAATGGTAAATGGAACGCGTCACGTTCTGACGCTGCCGCGGCCCGAGCCGGATCTGGATGCCGCCGGCGATACGTCCGAACACCACCTCGCCGACACTGAAGGCGACAAACAGCATCAGCGGCCCGTGCAAGGCGGCGACCAGCGCCGCCGAATGGTCCTGCGTGGCCGTCACGCCCTTGATGATCGTACTCAACGCATACGGGATCATGATGCCGCATGTGGCATTGGCCGTTTCAAACAGGACCATCGCGACATACCACCAGCGATACCTGGCGACGAAATGCCAGATGAAGCGGAATGGCGTATCCGGCAATAGCGGAGCGCCAGGCGCGCGTTGAAAATCTTTTCTTGTATCTGATGTCATCGAAGGTGAATCCGACACCGCATCGGGCGTCTTGAGAAAATGGAAATCGCTCGGGCCGCAGGTCTCCGGCGGACCATGGCGAATGAACAACCGCGGCGATTCAGCGGCGACTCGTCGTCACCAAAGATAGCACTTCGCCGATCGCATTGCCACGCCTCACCACGAAAATTGCCAGTCTGATACCGGCTGCTTTCGGGATGACGCAGACGCCAGTTCGATACCCGGCTTGCCGGAAAACTCGGCGAGCACATCCTCCTTGATAGCCGCGAATGCGCAGCATGTTTAAGTTGGATGCTGCTGCAGGTTCAACAGCGGTTCAAGAGGTGTGATGTTGGGCTTTCATCCCAACCTACGATTCGGGCGCATAAAAAAAAGGGCGCATCGAGATGCGCCCGGGCGACTACAACATCACGCTGCCTCAGCGCACTGCGTCACCGCGCCGGTATTCCGCAGTCAGGTCATCCAGCTTGCGCTTCAGTCCGGCATCCAGCTTTAGCTCCGCCGC
>JAQGMD010000110.1 GCA_028292565.1 Burkholderia sp.
TGTTGCACTTCACTCGCCAAATTTCGCACCTCTTTTCGTTCGACCAGTCGAATAGACTGCGCCCGAGATTGCCGTAGGTGACGTGGCGTCGATTGCAAAACGGGCAGTTGTACACGCCATCATCGATGAAGTACTTCGTGTCCAGCTGTGATTGATCAGCCATCGGTTCTCCTGTGAGGGCTAACGACTAAATTCAGCGGCGCCTGTCGGCGTCCGTATGCAACGACAAGTTAGGAGGTGTGATCTTGCTTCTAGAAATCGACATCGCTATAAACCCAATGACGATCGCCACGTCACCGTAGGTCAAATCTGGTCTGCTAGAGGTAGGAGCGCAAGGCGCGGTTGACTACATCTTCCCCCTTGCTGCCCCAGGCTCCAACCCCGCGTCGGAACGACAAACATCCGGTATTGAGACCCTACCGCGAACCCGCCGTAGCCCGCCCCAGAAAATCCAGCAGCTTTGCCGAAGTGTTCTCCTCTGTCTGCGCATCCGCCGCAATATCCCAATACTCCGCCTTCGGCAAACACTCCTCCAGATACCGGGCCGCCGAAGTCGCATGCGAAGCATCCTTCCCCGGTACAACCAGAGCAGGGATATCCAGCCGCATCAAATCCTCAGGCTCCGCCCCCGGAGCCGTATCGCGGTCCACCAGCGTACGCCCCATGCCGGCAACGATAAGCTTGTACTTGTCGATATTCTGCTTTGCATAAGATGCCGCGAAAGCAGGATCGCGTTTGATGACCGAGGCCCACGGACCACCCCGCGGATCCGCCCCGAACGCCTTGCCATCACGCGTGACCAACTCGA
This sequence comes from Burkholderia sp., assembly GCA_028292565.1. The sequence continues at coordinate 809 of JAQGMD010000110.1, forward strand.
CCACAGCCTCAAGCCCGTTCTGATGCACAAACGCCAGATGCTCCGCAAAGCGCTGATGACTGCTGAGACGATATTTCACGCCGCCCACAGGCCAGTACAGAATCATGCTCATCGTCGCTTCCGGATAGGCCACGCCGAATGCCATCACCGGGGAGCATCCCATGCAGCCACCCATGAGATGGGCCTTTTTGATGTTCAGATGATCCAGCAATCCCTTGCCCTGCGCCACAAAATCACTCCAGGTCACGCGCTCGACGCGGCCGCCCGATTGTCCGGTTTCGCGGCGGTCGAAGACGATGCAGCTGTAGTGCTTCGAAAGATGTTCCAACGGTTTCACCCGCGCGTACACGCCGAGCGATGACCATTTTTCCATAGTGGCGTCGAATCCGCCCGGTGAGAACATCAGCAAGGGCGGGCCGTCGCCCACCACCTTGTAATTCGTCGAAATGCCGTCGATATCAACAATAGGCATGCGCGCTCCCTTATGGTTTGACCTTGATGCCGCCTTTGATCTGTCGGGCGGCGCGTACGTCATCCGCATAAGCGGTGATGGCATCCAGCGTGATCTGGGCGACGTTCGCGTAAGTCTCCTGCTTGGAGTCCAGCCAGCTCGCCGCGTATCCGATAGCAGCGTGAGCCATGCGCATGCGGCCATCGAGCCACGGGCCGCCACCCAATCCACCGATCACGGGAATGGAAACTGCGCGCGCCACCTCAGGGCCGACGATCGGGCCGGAGTTGGTGAAGTCGAGCAGGGCGGCGCCGGCGCCTTCAAGCATCTTCGCTTCCTCAACCAGACGCTCTGTCATCTCCTTCGGCACCTGCACATCACCCTTGAGCATGGTGGCGTAATCAATCCCGTACTGCAGCGCGGTGTGAGGCGTAATGCCGAACTGGGCAAACACCGGAATGCCGGCGCGGGTAATCGCAGCAACCGCTTCAGGGAAGTCAGCCGCGCCGTCGAGCTTGATGATGTCCGCACCCGCTTCCTTCACCAGGCGTATCGCGGCGCGCAAAGCCGAATCGGTGCCCTCCTGTAGCGGGCCGTAGGGGAAGTCGACGCTGACCATGGCGCGCTTTACGCCGCGGCGCACGGCCTTGCAAACGACGATCATTTCTTCCATCGTGATTTCCAGCGGGTTGGGTTGGCCCCACAGGTTGATGCCCACGGTGTCGCCTACCGAGACGATGTCCACGCCGGCGCGATCAACGATCTGCGCGATCTGGTAATCCCATGCCACCACGCCAACGATCTTTTTGCCGTCGCGCTTCATCTGCTGCAAACGCGGAATGCTGACAGCCTGTTCTTTGGAATCCATGATGCTCCTCTCTTGTTTTAATGGGCCGGAGCGTCCGATTGCAAACGTGCTCCTGGTCGGCCGATGATAGACGCCGCCCTGAATATTGGCAAGTAATTATGGACCGACGTGCCGTATACCGGAACGAACGTTTGGCCGGCCAAACATGCTCCTTTCCCGAATGAAGGAGGCGAGGGGAACCGCCATTTCGGATTTTCTTATTGACACTGCCGGACCGGCAAGATAAATTAAGCGCGTATTTCTATATAGACCGCAGTTCCATATATAGGAACGCATTCAACAACCCGGAATAATAAGGCGGAACGTGCAGCAAGAGGATCAGCTGCGGCGCGATTTCGCCATATAACGAGACAATCCCGCATGATCATCGATACCCATTGCCACTACACGACTGAACCGCAGGCGCTCCATGTGTTTCGCGACAAGCAGCTTGCCGGCCTCGCCGATGCCGCCCGCAAACCTGCAACGACGGATCTTGGCATCAGTGACGAGGCGGTGATCCAGAGCGTGCAGCCGCAAATCAAACTTCAGAAAGAACGTGGCAGCGACCTTACCATCTTTTCCCCGCGCGCCGCCGGTATGGCGCATCACGTGGGCAACGAAGGGGTCAGCCAGCAGTGGACGAGGATGAGCAACGATCTTATCCATCGCATCTGCACGCTGTTGCCGGATAACTTTGTCGGCGTCGCCCAGTTGCCGCAGTTTCCGGGAGTCTCCCCGAAGAACTGCCTTCCGGAGCTCGAGCGCGTCGTGAATGAACTCGGTTTCGTCGGCGTGAATCTTAACCCGGATCCCTCCGGTGGTTACTGGACCGACCCGCCACTGACGGACAAGCACTGGTATCCGATCTACGAGAAACTGTGCGAGCTGGAGGTGCCGGCGATGATCCACGTGTCCTCCTCGTGCAATCCGAATTTCCATCACACGGGCGCGCATTACATCAATGCCGACACCACCGCCTTCATGCAGCTCATCCAGGGCAATCTCTTCAAGGATTTCCCGGACCTGAAATTCGTCATTCCCCATGGCGGTGGCGCAGTGCCATTCCACTGGGGACGGTACCGCGGCATGTGCCTGAACATGAAGAAGGTGAACCTGCTCGACCATGTAATGAAGAACGTCTATTTCGACACTTGCGTTTATCACCTGCCCGGCATCGAGTTATTGACCAAGGTGGTGCCGCTCGATAATGTTCTGTTCGCTTCCGAAATGCTGGGCGCGGTGCCGGGCATCGATCCCGAGACTGGCCATCCGTTCGACGACACCAAACGTTACATCGATCAAGTGAAGAGCCTGAGCGAAGCGGACCGCTACAAGATTTTCGAAGGCAATGCGCGCAAGGTATATCCGCGCCTTGATGCATTGCTCACGAAGCGTGGCCATCCCGGGCAGAAGGCGGCCTGAACAAATAAAAATCATAGGAGACACCCATGAGCAATACGCTATCGGACATCCGCCGCGACTTCGAGCGTGTTTCGCCCGACGTCGTCGAGCAAGCGTCGAAATTTGCGTCGTCAATCCTCGCCGACGTAGCCGGACGCCGCGGAGCGATGGATGGACGCATCTCTGCCCTGACCACCTCGACACGCATGGCGGGTCCGGCATTCACGATTGAAGTTCGTCCCGGCGACAACCTGATGATCCACGCCGCGATGGCGATGGCCAAACCCGGTGACATCCTGGTCATCGATGGCAAGGCCGATCGCACCTGCGCACTGATGGGCGCGATCATGCTGAACGCCTGCAGGAAGCTGGGCTTCGCCGGCGTGATACTCGATGCCGCGCATCGCGACACTGAGGAACTCATCGAGCTGGGCTTTCCCCTTTATTCCGTGGGCGCAAATCCGAACGGACCGACGAAGTTTGTGCCGGGCCGTATTAACTGGCCGATTTCATGCGGCGGCATATCGGTTAATCCGGGCGACCTGATAGTCGGCGATGCTGACGGCGTCGTGGTGGTCGAGCGTGAAAAGGCAGCGTCTCTATTGGACCTTGCGGCCAAAAAAGTCGCTGATGAGCGCGCCCGCATAGAAGACATCTTGTCCGGCAAAGCCTTGCGTCCCAAGTGGCTGGAAGGATCGCTACGCGCGGCCGGCGTGCTGAAAGAGGGCGAGACGCTCTAGTGATTAAATTTTTCCGGTGTCACTGAGCGCCGGGATGACGTAGGTTGGGATGCAAATCCCAACATTCCGGACCTCGATCGACCGACGCCTCTCGACTCAGGTCGATGGTGATCTGACGTGCGAAAACAATAATGAATAAACACTTCTGGAGAGCAAAGTGCAAAAAGTAAGAGCAGCGGTAAAGACCGGCGCGAACAAGATCGAGATCCAGGAATTCCCGATGCCGGAGATTCCGGAAGATGGGGCGTTGATGAAGGTGGAAGTCGCCGGCATCTGCGGAACCGACGTCAAGATGTTCAAGGAAGGACTGAAAACCGGCGGTCCGGTGATCATGGGCCACGAGAACATCGGCTACATCGCGAAGGCGGGGAAAGAGTTCACCGCGCGCAAAGGATTCAAGGAAGGCG
>JAQGMD010000145.1 GCA_028292565.1 Burkholderia sp.
GCCGTCGCGGGATGCGGTGCAAGGCGTGAGGAGGAGCCATAGCGAGCTATGGCGACGACGAGCAACGCAGCAACGCGCCCGCTACGGCCAGCAAAATTGACCAACTTATTCCTGCGCGGTGCCTTAGGGGACGGACCACGAATACCGTCCGGTCGAGGTGTTATTCGTGGTCTGTCCCCTGCGTGCGGATAATCCGTGTGCCAGAAAAAGCCTGGCCACACCTGTCGCGACAGGTTATTCCACCTGTAGCCCAGTCGCCTTCACCAGCTCAGCATATTTTTTGATCTCCGCGTCCAGCACCTTTGCGAATTGTTCGGGTGTGTTCGCCACCGGCGACGCACCCTCACGATTTAGGTACTCCTTTACTTCGGCAGATGTCAGCGCCTTGGAAACTTCTTGCTGCAGTCGAACCAGAATATGGGCTGGCGTTTTTGCCGGCGCAAACAGGCCGTACCACTGATCAATTTCAAAGTCTGGCAAAACACTCGCGACCGTCGGCACCCCTGGGAGCTGTGGCGAGGGCTTCCTGGTTGTCACAGCAATTGCTTTTGCCTTGCCGCTTGTGAGTGCTGAATGCGCCGACAAGATGGAGGTAAAGCCCAAATCGGTCTCGCCACTCATGAGCGAGGCAACTGCCGGTGCCGATCCTTTGTAGGGTATGTTCACGAGAGGTACGTTGGCACGCTGCGCAAACAGGACCGATGCGAGATGGCTTGTTGTTCCGCTGCCGTTGGAAGCACTGTTCAGGCCTGACTTGTTTTTACGTGCAAACTCAATGAATTCGGCCAGGTTCTTTGCCGGCACGTTCTTGCTGACGACGAGGGCCAAGGGCACCGACGCAAGTTGCGTCACACCGACGAGATCCTTGCGCAAGTCATACCCGAGCTTGGGGTACAGACTGACGTTAACTGCAATGGACGCTGTCGTGACAAGGAGCGTGTAGCCGTCGGCAGTGGATCTGGCCACGTCCTCCGCAGCGATGTTGCCAGCCGCTCCGGTCTTGTTCTCCACGACGAAGGATTGGCCGAGGGTTTCGGTCAGTCGCTTGCTGATGATGCGGCCCAGGATATCGCCACCACCGCCGGGCGCAAATGCCACCACGAGACGCACAGAACGCGAAGGATAAGCTGGATCAGCCAGCTTGGCAGGCGACTGCGCAAGGGCAATATGGGAGCTAAACAAACCGAGTGAAAAAAGGACAAAAGCGCGCTTTGAAATTGGCATAGATATCTTTCGGGATATTGGCTTCAACGGGGTTTCAAACCCGCATGCGGAAGAGATTCCGGGCGAAGCATTTTTTTCTGATCTGAAGCAAGGATGCTCTGGTTGGATACAAATGGCGGAACACGTGCCCGTAGCCGGAGGCGCCGGTACGACTGAGGCAAAACGACGGCGCAAGAGTGCCGGCCAGCGACGCGCTTGCTGCATCATGACCGACGCTCCGACGATGCCGCGGGTTCAGCTACGAGAAGATCGGTCAGCTTGCGCATGTCGTCCAGGCGATCCAGCTCACGCACCAATTCGATAACCGCGATGGCACGGTTAGCGCCAAGCACCGGCGCAGAGAGCGCGTAAAACTTGTTGTCCACGTCAAGATCGCTCATCGGGCGATTGACATCGCCGAGCGGCGCGTCGATGAAAATGCGGTGTTCCGCGCCACCACGCATGTGCGCAATGAGCTCGACCGGACGGCCGTTCGGGTATTGCCGCTCCAGCTCGTCGCTCGCCAATACTTCAATACGCCCCATCAGAGCACGTACATCCTCGTCGGCCCAGCGATCTTGCTCGAACTGCCCTGCATCCAGTCGACCGTCCAGCAGCGCCAGCGCCACACAGCACGGCATGCTATGGTCCGCAGTTTCGCGGTTTTCGGGATGGTACTTGGCGGCGTCCGCGGTGCGTTTGCGTGTCAGGGCGTGTACTTTAATAACTATTTTTTCGATGCCAGACATGCTCCCTTCCAGCCTGGCCCTCAATTCAAGTGCAGCCTCAACCGGAGACTGCAGGGTGTATTGCACCGGGAACCGCTTGAGGCTAACGCGTTGCACCATTCCTGTACCAGGCGACAAATCGAGTGTCTCTGTCAGCGATGCGGCGCTCTTGTCGCCAAAGCCGGCCCATAGATTCTCCAAAGCTTCGAGCGGTCCGGTAAACCCCTGCATGGCCAGGCGTGTCGAGAACACGGCCTCGCTCGCCGGAAGCGAATAGCCGACTGCCTTAGCCATGCTGAGGCGCCCACTTGAGAGTGCTCCCAGGGTCAGGTGGCGAAAGCCACCTAGTGCCGCCGCATGCGCCAATTGCGCCCGAGGCAGGTCCCACACTTTTCCGATCACCAGTGGTGCGACAAACCCCGCAGCGCTCACATGATGCATGCCGGTGCCGTGGAAAGTGAACGCATCGGCGAGCCGGACCTGTACTTCAAAGCCGGCCGCGACTGCCTCGATCAAATGCCGTCCTTGCCGGCCCGCGGCTTCCACGCACGCAAGCGCCAAGGGAATGTTCTCGCTCGGATGGCAGACGTCCATTGACCAATAGACGTCCATAAAATCCAGGTAACGGGCCAGCGAGCCATTAACGAGAATCGCACTTTCAAGCGATGTCTTGCATCCGCTACCGATGAGTGTTGCGGTGTCGCTCGCTGATGCCGGCGGACGCAACATGGTCTCGAGCATTGCGGCAGGCTTGCAGCCCACAGCGCCAATGGCGCATCCCAACGTGTCCAATACCAGTCGCTTGATGGCGCTGACATCTTCTTGCGGCATGTTCTCGTATCGGATGTTCGATACGAGATCCGCCAACCCCTCCACGAGGGCGGGGCTTGATGACTTTTCTTTCACGGCCTGCACTGATAAAACTCCTCTTGAGATAAACGCACGGCACTCGTTGCGTGCATTGAGATACTGCATATGTGGTGCCGCATTGTAAATATTAGTTGTGGGCCACTCCAGTTAGTAATACCCTGCCTTTTTGATCAGTTTTGCCTATGAAACGATTCTCGATTGCGCAACTGGAAGCATTTTTGGCGATATGCAGGCTCGGCACGTTTCGAGCAGCCGCCGAACATCTCAATGTGACCCAACCATCGATCTCTCTGCGGATCTCCGAACTCGAGTCAGCACTTGGCGTTAAATTGTTCGGCAAGCGAGGCCGCACCATTGCGTTGAGCCCTGAAGGCGTGATCATGCGGCGGTACGCCGAGCGCGGTTTAGGGCTCTTTGATGAGATGGAGGAAATGCTGCGGAGCGCAGACCCTCTGGGTGGCTTGCTACGCCTTGGCGCAGTCGATACTGTGGCAATGACTTGTCTTCCGGAGGTGGTTCGGGCGCTGGAAGCGGCTTACCCGCAACTCAAGATCGAGCTCACGATCTCCAGTAATCATGGATTACTGGAATTGCTCGACCAAAACAAGCTCGACATCGTGTTTGTTCTGGAACCGCATTTACGACGAAATCTTTGGTCGGAGTTACTGGGGCAAGTCGATATCGCGTGGCTTGGCAGTGCCGACAAGCAGATTGGAAAGGACATCCTGCATCCCAAGGACCTCGTTCGGGAGCATATCCTCATTCGAACACCGCCTTCACGCCTGAACGAGATCGTTTCCAACTGGTTCTCCAGCGAAAAAGTGCCGGCGCCGCAATTCAACTTGTGCACCAACATCGCCGTCATCGCCCGGTTCGTCATCAGCGGTCTGGCCATCAGTGTGCTCCCTGTATGCGTAGTGCAGCGGGAACTGGACGCCGGACTCGTCGTGCGCTATCGCCAGCATCCGGAATTGAAGCCGCTCAGCTTGTACGCCGCGGGTCAGATCGCGTCACGCAGTGCCAGCACTGACGCTATCGTCGGAACGATGCGGCAGGTACTTGATCAGGCTGGAATATTCTGCTCGTAATGGCCACGTCCAATACCGCAATGTGCCGTAGCGACATGGCGGCAACGACTATTGAGCATCTCGACGACAACCTTCTGGCAGCCGAGCTTCAATTGGCGCCTGCCGACTTGAACGAGATCGATGATGCCTTCTCGAAAATTGACATTCAGGGTGCTCCGCTCCCTGAGGCGCTGGAGTCGCAGATCGACCGCTAAGGCGTTGCATTTCGTTGTTCAACTTAAACGCGTGCATGCATTGCCCGAGGCGCGGAGATCCAGGCAATATAACTTATCCGAATGAATCTCCCGAATCGGCGACCACCATGGTGCTCACGCCTCCCGCATTGTCGGCCGCCATAGTAAAACAAGATGATGAGAGATCCTGACAGCTGATGCCAGTGTTTTCCAAATCAGCTCCTGGGCCAGCAGGCCGGGGATCCAGACTTCAAGCCTTGACGAAAATCAACCGGAAATGCGCAATCTTTGAGAGCCAGCAATGTCCAGGTGGAATGATTGACCTACCTTAAGCAGCATGCCTTAAGGGGTCATTAGCAACTACAAAACCCCGGCATTACTCGATCAGGGAAAAACATATGCCGCTATTCTCACGTAGAAAATTCCTATCCGTGATGCCTGCCTTACTCGCCGGCTGCGGCGGCGGAGGAGGAGGAGAAACCCCGCAAACGCAAACCACCGGCGGAACACAAACAAATCCACCTGCTTCCCTGCCGCCGGTTACCATACCGGAGCCCGGTCACCCTACACCGCCTCCGGTGCAAGACCGCAATGTGATCCAGCTGGAAAACGCAAAGACTGCGCAGGATGGTGTCACATCGCGCTGGTACATCGAGAGCCTCGACTATGCAAGCAACCGCGAAATCGAAGGCTATGCGTCGTCGACGAGTGTGCGGCGTGGAGAGTCGATACAGCTTTTCGTTAACACCGCTGAACCGTCCTACTCCATTTCCATCTATAGAATCGGCTGGTACGGTGGCCAGGGCGGACGCCTCATGGCCGGCCCGATACGCCGCGACGGGGTCAGACAGCCTGCCCCGACAAAGACCGCCGACACGCGTCTGGTTGAATGCAATTGGACTGATCCGTATGTTCTATCCATTCCGAAAAACGATGCGGATCCTACTGACTGGGCGAGCGGTTTTTACCTTGCAAAGCTGACCGCCGGCGCCAGCGGCAAGCAAAGCTACATCATCTTCGTGGTACGCGACGACGCACGCGACTCCGCCCTCCTGTTCCAGTCGAGCGTGACCACCTATGCCGCGTATAACAATTGGGGGGGGCACAGCTTTTATAGCGTCGACAGTGAAGGCGCAAAGGAGGCATACAAAGTGTCTTTCAATCGTCCCTACCGGAACCCGCAGCAGCCGTCCCAGGGTAAAGGCGCTGGTGATTTCTTCAGTTGGGAACTGCATATGCTTCGTTTCGTTGAGCGTGAAGGTTACGATGTGACATACACCACCAACATCGCCGTTCACCTTGCGCCCGAATCTCTGGAGAAGCATCGCGGATTCCTCTCGGTGGGACACGACGAATACTGGACCGGGAAAATGTTTGACGCGATGGAACATGCGCGGGACAAAGGTGTCAACCTGGGATTTTTTGGCGCCAACATGGGGTATTGGCAGGTCCGTCTCGAGCCAAGCACAACAGGGCAATCAAATCGCACGGTTGTCGGCTACAAATATGCGAGGTGGGACGACCCGAATTATTACAGCGACCCGGGCTCCACCACCTACCACTGGCGAGAGAAGCAGTACCCCGCGATCAATCGTCCGGAAGCGACATTGATAGGCGTGATGTACGACTACAACTCGGTGGACCTCGATATGGTGATGTCGGATTGCTCGAGCTGGATCTGCGAAGGAACAGGCCTTCGAAACGGCGCCGTTTTGAAGGGAATGCTTGGCTATGAGGTGGACCGGGTTGATCCGGTTCATTCACCCGCGAATATCCAGATCCTGGCATCCTCGCCTTACCAAGTCTGCGTTGACGAAGGTTGTCCTCGACGCGAGACCCGTTACGCCAACATGACCTTCTATACCGCTGCGAGCGGCGCAGGAGTGTTTGCGACCGGGACCATGCAGTGGAATTGGGGGTTGGACGACTTCGGGCCGTGGGGCGACCGGGTGAATCCGGCAGTACAGCGAATGACGCGGAATGTGCTGGATCACTTCGTTGCAAACTAGCAAGCGGCCACGCCTGCTTAGGCACCGCGTTCCGGGTTACGCGAAGGCCATGTTCGCGGTCTGAAAAAAAAGCCCACTATAAAAGTGGGCTTTAAATCATTAAAACGGACGATAACGATAACGAGGTGGCCGACTTGCGTCAGTGTATTTGCTGCCCCGTCGTTCCGAACTGGGCTCCGGTCTGGTCCTTGCCTTGCGCTGCCGTCCTCGACACATCGTCTTTGACGCGCTCGGCTTCTTCCTTTGCTACCTGCGCGACTCGCTGTGCCGATTGCTTTACGACCTCGGCCTGTTCAAGCGCGGTTTCCTTGACGCGTCCGACCAAATCATCGCGCGTGCCACCCATCAGCTCATTCTCGCGACGTGTGTTCGGCAATGCGGCGCCCAATGCTGCGCCAATCGCAATGCCGATTGCACCGACGAGCAGGGGCTGCTCTTCGACCAGATCGACGACACGGTCTTTCGCACGGTAGTACTCCGTTCGCGACCGCTGACCCATCTCGCTCACGCGGGCCTGTGCACTCTCTGTCGAGGACTGAAGCCGTGAACGTGCGCTCTGGCTTGCCTGTTGCGCGCGCTCGCTCAACCCGGAAACTGTGTCGCTGACGCGCTGCCCGACCTCACTGGCCTTATCTCTCAGGTCATGTGCCGCCTCGGTCGTCTTCGACGCCGCCCGCTGCAACATCCCCTCGCGTGAACTATAGCCACCCCGGGTCGATGACATATATTCCTGGTCCATGTCATAGCCTGCGTCGGCGCCCGGATAGAAAGTCGTACGGCGCGCTTCATACGGATACTGCGCGCGCGCGTGGCTGCCCTGGCGGCCCGCTGCCATCAGCCAGGCAATGCCAAGGCCGACCATTGCAACCGGTATAGGGTTCGCTCTTACGGTATTAACGAGGGCAGTGCTGAATGCACCGGGTTTGGTGTGAAGGGCGTAGTCGACGGCCTGCTCCATCAACTCACTGGGATTAAGCTTGTACTGGAGCGCGTCAATAGTCGAACTCATATCGGCGCGAGTACGCTCGATGTCGCTCTCGATTTCTTCCGGGCTGCGGTTGTCTGCATGTTCTCTCATTGCATTTTCTCCTCAATGACCATTTTGTCCCGCCTCAGCGAGTCCATAGTTTTCTGCGGCATCAGATTGTCCGCCGTGAGTTTTGCGCTTCCTCCTTTAAGCATTCCATAACCGACCGCCGCTACAACGAGACCAACGAGCAGCGGTGCCAGCCATGGAGCCACCTCTTCAGGAAGCACCATTGCGACGCCATTCACTATCGCCTGCAAGATGATGAACAGGCCCGCCAGCAGGACGGCGGCGCCAACTGCGACCGATGTCAGGGCGACTTGCGCACCCGTTATCTTGGTCGCCATCTCGGCGCGTGCAAGGGCGATTTCCTGGCGGACCAGGTCGACCGTGTCGCGGGTCAGGTCGGACAGCAGCGACCCCAGCGACTTGTCAGTCTTATCGATCATCATAGGGTGGTCCCTCCGGAGTTCGATCCGCTCAACGGTGACGGCGTGGTGCCGACGCTAGTGGCTCCAGGCACGGTACCCGAGGTACTGCCCGTGGTGCTGTCTCTCATGCCTGTTGCGGAAGTGGAAGCGGTACCCATACCTGTGGAACCGCTGTCATTACGCATGGTCGGATAGCGCTCACCCTCCATCGATGAACCTCTCTGGCTCTCTGACATCCCCATGTAACCGGCGCGACGCTCGGAAGAACTCTTCAAGAACCGGGCTAGCAGAAATCCGGCTACGACCGTCCCGGCGAAGACAGCAACTGGCGAACGGCGCGCGAGGGTCTGCGCGTCGTGTATCAGCGTATCGAGGTCCTTCTCGCGAAGCCGACTGCCAAATGATTCAATCTGGTCGGCGGCCAGGCCGACATATCTCGCCACCTGCGCCTGACCGTCTCCCTGCAGATGGTCAGCGGTACTCCGGAACGCGTGAGCGACCGAGTTGACCTGTTCCGCAGCATTGTCCTTCTGCTGTTCGAACACAGTGCGGCCCTTCTCCTTCGCGCGGAGCGCCATGTCGCCTGCATACTGCTTGGCCTCGCTGGCAAGGCGCACACCGCTTTGCTTTACACTCTCCGTTGCCGAAGCGGTGCCTGACATGCCGTTGCCACCGGTCCCATCGCCCATACCGCTGTTGCTTGCAGCCGCACTGCCGGTTGAACCGATACCGCTTCCGCCGTATGAGGTTCCGCTTTTCCAATCGTCTTTTTGGTCTGCCATTGCTATTACTCCTTGTTAATGAATCACATCGGTGGTTTATTGACTGCAAGTCCCGACCGTCTGCATTTCTTGTAGACTGACTGCAAACGCTTGCATCTTCTAAAGATGTTAGAAATGCAAGTCTTGGTTTAGTTCATTACCATTCGAGAATCTTGATTGATGTTTGCCAATGCGAGAGGTACCCGGCGGACTTTTTTGATGACGAACGGAATTCTTCTTGCGCCCACGGCCTCCAACGAGATCACGACACACCTCAGGGCAGCAACCAAGACTTGCTCACTTCCCTGATTGACATACGCAACAGAAGACCTCATTCTCTAAGCCGACGAAAATTTGCTAAATCAGGAGACAGCGTTTATGCAGGACCAATCCACTTTCGAATGGAACGACGGTTTCAAACTGGGCTACACGCCGATGGACGAAACCCATCAGGAGTTCGATGAGATCGTCCATGCCATGATGGGGTGCCCCCCCGAGGATCTGCTCAAGCACCTCGATGCGTTTGCGGTGCATGGCGACTCACATTTCGCGCAGGAACTGGCATGGATGAGGGAGACAAATTTCCCGAGTACCGATTGTCATGCCGGGGAGCATGACGCGGTGATGAAGTCGGTGCGCGAAGTGCGCGAGCTGCTGGCAAACGGTGGCGATCCTGCGATCGCGAGGGGACTTGCGGAGGAACTCGAACGATGGTTCCCAGGCCACACGGATTATCTGGACTCCGCATTGGCGCAATGGATGGTAAAGAAGAAGGCCGGCGGGGTACCTGTGGTGATACGGCGGAATCAAACGTTTAAGCCGGTACCGGGTTATCAGGGGACAGAGGTCGGGGATTAAAGTGGTTTAGCAGGCCTGAAGCTCGTAGGGCGGGCATCTCCTGCCCACCCCACGCCGCCGATATTTAATTCGCCTTGACGTTGATGACTTCCTGATACGTCTTCACCCATTTTTCATGGTTGTCCAATACGCGCGCCGGCTCAATCAATTTGAGCGGGTTGCTCGTATAGTGCGACGGGAACTTCTTGCTGGTCGCCACGAAGTCCTTTTCGGCGAGGATGCGCTGGCCTTCGGTGAGCATGAAATCATAGAAGAGCGCAGCGGTAGCCGGATTGGGCGCGTTCTTGAGTATGGCGACGGTGCTGAACTGGCCGACGATGGGCTGCAGGTCAAGGCGCTCGATGGGTGCGCCTTTCTCCTTTGCCTGTGCCGGGTTCCAACTATATACAGTGAGTGCGAGCGGCACGTCTCCTGTCACGACCAGCGATGTCAGCGTGGAATGTCCCTTGCGCACCGACAGGCCATTGGTGGCAGCAATGTTCTTGAACAGATTGATTCCTTTTTGCTCGCCCATGGATTCGGTCAGCGCATTGAACCAGTGATGATCTTCCGCTTCGATACCCAGGCGTCCCTTCCATTTCGGGTTAAGCAGGTCTTCATACGATTTGGGTAGCTCTTCCTTGCTGACCTTGGTCGTGTTATAGGCTGCGGTGAACACATCAACGGTAATACCTACCCATTC
>JAQGMD010000146.1 GCA_028292565.1 Burkholderia sp.
GGCTCCGTTACCCACTGTTGCTGCTTTTTTTGTTCAATGTGATTTCTTTCGCGAGGGCATACCGGGTAAGGCGCCGCGCAGGAATAAGTTGGGCAATTTGGCGGTCGTCGCGGGATGCGGTGCAAGGCGTGAGGAGGAGTCATAGCGAGCTATGGCGACGACGAGCAGCACGTTCGCGAGCAACGAAACAAGTCAGGCTCTCTGCAACGCGCCCGCTACGGCCAGCAAAATTGACCAACTTATTCCTGCGCGGTGCCTAAGCATCCGCGGTAAAGCGACGCCTTCCTGCTTGGCCCGGTTCAGTAGGCGAGCGGTGGAATACGAGGGGCAGGCCACGATCAGGACACGATGAGTGAGCGTGTGGTCACAGTGAAAACGTTTGGCAGTCGTCAAGACGATGTTTATCGCACCGGCTACTCTCAACTACACGTATACTTCTGTCTAACGTTAGGTGGTATGAACAGCGAAGAACTAGCGCACCCCAAAAGTTTCGATCCGAATTTTCTTCTTGATGCCCTGGTCAACAAGTTGAGGTTGGCGAATGATAGCGACCTTTCTGATGTACTAGAGGTCTCCCCGGCACTCATTGTCAAAATCAGATATAGACGGCTTCCGGTGGGAGCGTCACTTCTGGTAAGAATGCGTGAGGTCTCAGGACTGAGTACTCGCGCCCTTAGAAATCTGATGGGAGACCGACGCTCGAAATACCGGGGAAATGGCACGCTATGAACCGGTAGGGTGAAACAGGGCGACCGAAGGAATGAAGAATTTCTGGTGGCTATAAGTATCGGTTACGCTCTCGCAAAAATTCACCCAGGTCAAGAAAACGGTCTGCCGCTCGCAGATTCGGCAAACCGTAAAATCGTCGCGGCCATCCGACGAGGATCTTTTGTCATAGGGCTGCGTCCTCAGGCCCGGCTTCTAATCTGCGTCCCGAATCAGCGGACTATCGCCGGCTCTGGCGTCATCAGGGTAAAGCCCTTCAGCGGCAACCGCAGCGACACGGTGGCAGCGATCAGCAGGATGATGCCGGCTGAGCCGAACGCGACCCAATGGGTGCCAAAGGTTTCGTAGCCCCAACCGCCCAGCCATGAACTGACCATAGCGCCGATCTGGTGTCCCAGGTAGGCCCAGCCGTACAGGATGCCGACCAGACGTACACCGTAGATGTCGGCAAGGATCGCGGAGGATAGCGCGATGCTGCCTGCCCAGACCATGCCGCCGATGGCGGCTGCAACGTACAGTTCCCCATGCGTCCCGACCAGCAGAAGTGCGAAGAAGCCCAGCCCGCGAACCAGATAGATGGCGGCAAGGATGTACTTGCGAGGCAGACTATCCGACAGGCGCCCGAGTAGCTGTGTGCCGAAGATGGCGACAACACCGATAAGACCGATGCCATAGGAACTGGTCATGGCGTCGAAGCCATGGTCCATCAACATGGGCATGCCGTGCGTGCCGAGAAGGTTCATGCTGAACCCGCAGGCGAACAAGCCGAAGAATATTTGGATGAAAGGAGCCGTGCGTACTGCTTCGCCCAACTTGAGACTTGCGGATATAACTGCCGACTTTGCCGGCGCAGCGGCGATCTGCTCCGGGAGCAGGTCGGTATGTAAAGGAGCCGCGTCGCGGATCACGAATAGTGCAGCAGGAACCGTGCATGCGGTAAAGGCGGCGGCGAAGCCGAGGAGGGTGCTTTGCCAGCCCACCGATTCGATGGCGAAGGCGAGCAGCGGCGTCATGATCGCAATACCGGCCATGGAGCCGGTGGACAGGAAAAATAGGGCCATCCCGCGCCGGCGTGTGAACCAGCGGCTGATGATAGGCGTGAGTGCGACTGGGCTAGTGAACGCGAGGCCGACGGACATCAGCACGCCGAAGGCAAGCAGAAAGGTGGTGGGGCTGCGCGCCGTAACCGTCCAGAAGACGGATGCGACGACAATGGCGGTGCCGAGCAATAGCACGAAGCGGGTGCCATATCGACCGACGAGATACCCGGCCAACGGCATGGCGAGCCCATAGCAGAGCATACCGATGGCGACGATGCCGGCGAGCAGGCTGCGGCTAAATCCCAGGTCTTTGGCCATGGGGAGGAAGAGCGGACCTATGCCCATCCGCATGCCGACTGTCAGCAAAGTGAGCAAGGTCGCCGCCGCGACGATGTTCCATCCGAAATACCACCCGCTGTCGCGTGCATCTGCCAAGTCAGTGTCTCCTCTTTCTTTTATAGGAATGCAACGGAGCGTCAGTACTTGGGTAAAGGCGGCCGCCACGATGAGATTGGATTGTACGGCTATTAGGACAGCCACGCGGCAATGCTGGAAGTGGGTGAGCAAGCCGCCGCGTTGAATACTCTGGCTTGCGCCATTTGCGCCAATCTTAACGATTCTGCGCCCCGTCCGTCGCCATCGTGACGAACGCTGGAAACTCCCGGTCGGCTGCGCGCCGAGAAACAAGCCATCTTCGATTTTCCCGAACTGGTCCATTCCTCTGTTCTCTTCGCACGATTTCTGAAAGGGCTCTGCCACGTCAACCCTGTGCATGTTAAGCGTACAATTAAATTCGTGTCTCGGTAAGCGAAGTAACGTAAACCGGAATATTCAGCTGTGACAAAGTCGTAGCGGAAGAGGGACGGATGGTATGCGTGCCCTGGTCGTTGAAGATGACAGAAAGATCGGATCGTTTGTCAAAAAAGCGCTACAGCAAGCCGGCTTTGCCGTGGATCACGTCGAGGACGGCGAGACCGGACTTGGTCTGGCGCTCAGTACGACGTATGACGCCGCCGTCATCGATATCATGCTTCCTCGATTGGATGGACTGGCGCTCGTCGAAACATTGCGCGTTGAAAAGGTAACCACTCCCGTCCTCCTCCTCAGCGCCAAACGTTCGGTGGAGGACCGCGTCAGGGGCCTGCAGACAGGTGGCGACGATTATTTGACGAAGCCCTTTGCACTGGCGGAATTGCTCGCGCGCGTGCACGCATTGATTCGACGTGGCGGCGGTGGGACAGAACCGACCCGATTGATTGTAGCGGACGTTGTTCTGGACCTGCTGGCGCGAAAAGCAACGCGAGGTGAAAAAAGGCTGGACCTGCAACCGCGCGAACTGTCCCTTCTCGAGTATCTGATGCGTAACGCTGGGCGTCCGGTGTCAAAGATGATGATTCTTGCGCATGTGTGGGACTACAGCTTCGATCCGCAAACCAATGTCGTCGATGTGCTCGTCTGTCGCTTGCGTAACAAAGTAGACCGTGGATTTGACGTCAAGCTGATTCATACAATCCGGGGAGTAGGCTATGTCCTTCAGGCCCCTTGATTCATTCTGGAAATCCATCGGCTTCCGGCTTACGCTCTGGTCGTCGATGTTCTTCATACTCAGCATGCTCCTGCTGTTCGCGTTTGCCTATTTTCTCCTTGCTGCCTCCCTCAAACAGAACGACCGCGCCACGATCGAAGCAAGACTTCATCAACTGGCCGCGCAGTATCAGACAACGAACCTGAGTGACCTTGAAAAGCAATTGGAGCTGGAGGCGAGGCTGCACACCACCAAACCATACTTCATACGCATTGCCGGACCAGATAACATCGCGGTCTTCACCCAAATTCCGGATGAATGGGCGGAATTCGATCTGAGTTCGCTTGAACATGCATCGTTCTCCGGTTCCGGCGAATTGGCTCGGCTGCGTGCAAAAGACGACGATTCCGTTCTGGAGATTGCCGGAATGCGCTTTGCTGATGGTTCTCTTCTGCAAGTAGGCAAGAGCACGGAACAGCGCGACAGTTTTCTCGAGCGCTTTGGCGGGATCGTTTCCGCGGTTATATTTCCGGGGATCTTTATCGGCGTACTTGGCGGGACACTCCTGACGCGTCGCGCACTTCGCCCGATTCGCCAGTTGATCCAGACCGTTCGTGCAATCGAGTCGGGTGCGATGGAAGCGCGAGTGCCGATTCGCCAGACCGGTGACGAACTCGATGAGTTGGGAAGACTATTCAATGGCATGCTGGACAAAATCGCCCGGTTGATCGCGGGCATGCGCGGTGCGCTCGATAACGTGGCGCACGATTTGCGCACGCCGTTGGCCCGCATGCGCGGCGCGGCCGAAGTTGCGCTGCAGACGGGCGCAGGCGTGGAAACTTGCCGGGAGGCGTTGGCGGACTGCGTGGACGAATCGGACGAGTCGCTCCGAATGTTGAACACCCTGATGGATATATCCGAGGCGGAAAGCGGGACGCTGAAGCTGAATCCGCAGGCGGTCAACATCGCGGCGCTCTTGGCCGATACCGTGGATCTTTACCAGTATGTGGCCGACGAAAAAGAGGTCACAGTCCAGACGACGGTTCCCCAGGATATGTGGCTAATGGCTGACCGCAGTCGCTTGCGGCAGGTAGTGGCCAACCTGTTTGACAACGCCATCAAATACACTCTGGATGGCGGACGGATAGAACTGACCGCTTACGCCGAGGCTCGTATGGTGGTCATCAGCGTCGAGGACAACGGTATCGGCATAGCGCCGGAAGAACTCCCGAAAATATGGGACCGCTTGTACCGCGGCGACCGCAGCCGTTCGCAACGCGGACTGGGACTTGGCCTGAGCCTCGTGAAAGCGGTGGTGGCAGCCCATGATGGTCGTGTTGAAGTGTCGAGCACACCCGGTGCGGGATCGGTTTTCAGAGTTTTTCTACCCATGGCAATCCTCTGCGGTGGCGCACCGTTGTCATCCGATTCTCCCATCGTTACAAAAGTGTAACGTTCCCGAAATACTGCAGCAAACTTCGGTGGCTACTCTGGATCCTGTCAGCACAGCACTCCCGCCCTGACAGTTTACTGAAGGAGCATCAACCATGAACCGCAGGAAAACGAAGCAGGCATTGGTAACAGTTTTGGGTGTATCGGCTCTTGGTCTCACGCTGCCGGGCAGCGTATATGCACAGAGCGCTACACAAAGCCAGACTCCTGGCTATCAATCGAGCATCAGGTTGCCGGACCAGGGAGACGACGAGCGGGCGGAAGCGGCGAGGCTCTCCTCTCTGGCGAAGATCGACGCAAAGCAGGCGATGGCAGCCGCCATCGCCAAGGTGCCGGGGACGGTGCTCGAAACCAAGCTCGACAACGAGAACGGTAATCTGGTGTATAGCGTGGAAATCAAGGTCGCCAGCAACGAGGTGCAGGAGGTGAAGGTCGATGCCGGCAACGGGGCGGTATTGCACGTAGAAACCGGAGGCGAAGCGCAGGACGACGCCGGTGAACGGAGTAATGCAATTATGATGAATCCGTTGAAGTAGTTTTCGCGCGGAAGAACCAGTTCTCAGCCTCATGCAGCTAATCATTCCCCCGAAGGGGGAAGGAGGCAGGGAGAAGAACTACCGACATTGATATCAGGGGGTAGACCATGACAGACCAAGAATCTTGGCCCAACCAGGCTTTATGCGTGGCCTGTCCCCTCGGCTCTCGCAGGCCAGGCGCCGCGTGGGCACGGGCTGCAGTACGGGCTGCCCACCCTGCGACGGCCCACATCGTCCGGCAATGAGGGTGGGCGCATCACGATGCACCGTACGTTCTCAAGCGTGTTCGAACATGATCCGACCCGTTACTTCTGCTTGAGCGAGTCAGGCCACCAGCTTTCGAAAAGATTGATGTCCAACCCTTGCGGCACATACCATTTCTTC
>JAQGMD010000155.1 GCA_028292565.1 Burkholderia sp.
ACGATGTCGCTAACGCCGTGTTTGCCCATGAGGACCCCGCAGCCGGCCTCGAGGTGGTCGCCCCACGCCTCGAATTCGTCCACCTTTCCGATACGGGGCTGAAGAGCTGGGCTCATTCCACGATCGGCACTGGCGTCGTGGATTTTCCTGCCATCGCCAGGTCGCTCGACAAGATCGATTTCCGCGGACCGTCGACGCTGGAGGTCATTTCCCAGGATCCCGATCGCGACATTGCTGCCAGCCATGATACGCTGGCTGCGCTTGGCTGGAATGAACGCCCGGACCGGACCAAAACCTGACGGCATCATCATCCGCCACACCTCGGCAACAGCCTCGTGACTGGCCGAATCTGGCCCGCAGCGGCCACAGTAATCTGCGGCCGCACGTCATAAAACCACTCAAACTCGACGCGACATCTCCTCAAAGATTTCGCAATAAGAGTTGACTTCTCTTATCGTGGCATTAGTCTTTCCAGGGAGGAGCGACCATGAGCTATCAATTCAATTTCGGCCCGGTGTTTGCGGCGTTCGACAGCCTGCTGCTTGGTGCCTGGGTGACCGTGCAGCTTTCCGTAGCCGCCATGGTCCTTGGATTGATCGTCGGCATTCTGGGGGCGGCCGCGAAGCTCTTCGGAGGAAGGATCCTCCGCGTCGTCGTGGACGTCTACATCGAAGTGATCCGCAACACGCCTTTTCTCGTACAAATCTTCTTCATCTTCTTTGCCTTGCCGCTGGTTGGCCTGCGGCTGAACCCTACCCAGGCTGCAATCCTGGCGCTGCTTGTCAACGTGGGCGCCTATGCCATCGAAATCATTCGCGCCGGCATCGAATCCATCTCTCGCGGCCAGGTCGAAGCGGGCATGGCCCTGGGCCTGGGCCGGATACATGTCCTTCGCTACGTCATCCTCAAGCCGGCGCTGCGCGCGGTCTATCCGGCGCTAACCAGCCAGTTCATCCTGCTGATGCTGTCGTCTTCGGTCGTGTCGACGATTTCCGCCAACGACCTGACAGCGGTGGCAAATGACATCCAGTCGGCCACCTTCAGCAGCTTCGAAGTCTATCTGGTGATCACCGTCATCTACCTGGTCCTGGCCATGGGATTGACGGTCGTTTTCAGACAGATCGAACGGATTACCTTCAGCTATCCGACAGCCCGATAGGACGCGTCATGATCAGATCATTCGGCCCGAACGAGGTTTTGTTCATCGTCTCAGCGATACAGTTCACGCTGCTGCTGTCGGCAGTCGCCTTTGCGGGCGGCATGGTCGGCGGGTTCCTGGTCATGCTGGCTCGCGTGTCGCAGTTCAAGGCCCTCCGCATTGCGGCAACGGCCTTCATCCGTGTGTTCCAGAGCACGCCTCTGCTCATGCAGCTTTTCCTGATCTTCTTCGGCTTCGACCTGCTCGGCTGGGAGGTGAGCGCGCTTATGGCCGCGGCGGTCGCCTTGACCCTGCATGCCAGCGCCTTCCTCGGGGAGATTTGGCGCGGCTGTGTCGAATCGGTGCCGCGGGGTCAATCGGAGGCCGGTTGGGCGCTGGGCCTTAGCTACTTCGATCGCATGGGGTCGATCGTTCTACCTCAGGCCACAAAGATTGCCATACCCCCCACGGCGGGCTTCTTGGTCCAGTTGATCAAGGGAACCTCGCTGGCCTCGATCATCGGCTTTGTCGAACTCACTCGAGCCGGACAGATCATTAACAACAACACCTTCCAGCCTTTTTTGGTGTTCGGCCTCGTCGCCGCGCTCTATTTCATCATTTGCTGGCCGATTTCGCTTTTCGCCCGACGGATGGAGCGCCGCCTCGCAGTGGCCAACGCCCGATAGTACCACCAGGATTTATCGATGTACCTAATACCCGCCCAGACCCCGCAGACCGAAGGCCCCGCCATTCGCATGGCTAAAGTCGACAAATGGTATGGCGCCTACCACGCTCTCAAGGAGATTGACCTGGAGGTGCAGTCGGGCGAACGGATCGTAATTTGTGGCCCATCGGGCTCGGGAAAATCGACGCTGATCCGGTGCATCAATCGCCTCGAGAGCATCAATGGCGGTTCGATCACGGTGGACGGAATGTCACTGACGGATGGCGGCAAGAACGTGGATCTTGTCCGGCAGGAGGTCGGGATGGTGTTCCAGCAGTTCAACCTCTTCCCACATATGACAATTCTCGAAAATTGCATGCTGGCGCCGGTCAAGCTGAAGCGCCTGAACAAGGCAGCGGCGGAAGAGGCCGCGCGGCACTACCTGGCCCGTGTTCGCATTCCTGAACAGGCAGACAAGTACCCCGCTCAGCTCTCTGGCGGCCAGCAGCAGCGCGTTGCCATCGCTCGCGCCCTCTGCATGAGCCCCAAGATCATGCTGTTCGATGAGCCCACCTCGGCGCTGGATCCGGAGATGGTGCAGGAGGTTCTGGACACGATGACCGACCTGGCGAAGGGCGGCATGACCATGATCTGCGTTACCCATGAGATGGGCTTTGCAAGACGGGTCGCCGATCGGATCATCTTCATGGATGCGGGATCGATCGTGGAATCCGGATCGCCGGCAGACTTCTTCGACAAAGCGCAACATGCCCGCACCAAGGCATTTCTCGGGCAGATTCTGGCACATTGAGGCTTTGGGGCCGGCTCTCGCGCCGGCCGCGCCCTAACCGCCCAGGGCGTCCGAAAGTTTGGTGGCTGCCGACGCCACATGTTGGGTTATTTCGGCCATGCGCTGCAGGTTCATGTGCCAGATCGGTCCGGAAATGCCCACCGCGCCAACCACCTTGCCGCTGAAGTCCCGAACCGGGGCGGCAACACAGCGCGCTTCCGAGTTGTACTCACCATCATCGTAGGCAAAGCCGTCGGCAGTCACGCGGGCCAGTTCGGCCTCCAGCGCGGCTTCCTCCTGGATAGTCTTGTCCGTAAGAGCAATGAACGGGTGACTGTTGTAGTAACGGCGGCGTTCGGCCTCCGGCAAACTTGCCAGGATGACCTTTCCCACCGCGGTGGCATGGCCCGGTCGCACGGCACCATTCTTGTCCTGCAGCTGAAACATACCGGGGCCGGCCACGCGTACCGCAAGGATGATTTCCCCGCCTGTAAAGGTCGCATAGT
>JAQGMD010000273.1 GCA_028292565.1 Burkholderia sp.
GCGAACGTGTTGCTCGTCGTCGCCATAGCTCGCTATGGCTCCTCCTCACGCCTTGCACCGCATCCCGCGACGGCCGCCAAATTGCCCAACTTATCCCTGCGCGGTGCCTAAGAATGGTATTGCCTCCCATTGCCTGCGACTTCGGCTTGCGGCAGCGTATGGTGCGTGAGACGAACCATACCTGCCTGCCGATTTAAGGCGTCCCGCTCACGACATCAAAGCGAAAAAAACAAAAAGGATAGAATAGCCCTTTCATCAACGCGTCGCTCCCCGCATCTACTCGAAAATCCATAGTGAAAATTTCCCAGTCCCTCCCCCTGTGGTCCGTCATCTCTCCCGTCATCGCATGGCTCCTGCTTGCAGGAGCGGCCCTTGGCCTGGGCGATTTTCTCGGCGGCTTCTACACTGCCCTCCTTGTGGCTGGTCTGTTCGCCGGAGTGCTGGCCGCGGTGTTCCATGCGGAAGTAGTCGCGCACCGGGTGGGCGAGCCCTATGGGACGCTGGTGCTCGCAATAGCGGTGACCGCCATCGAGGTCGCGTTGATCGTCTCGCTCATGATCGCCGGTGGTGAGGCGACAACGGGACTTGCACGCGACACCGTGTTTGCCGCCGTCATGATCATCCTCAACGGGATGGTCGGAATATGTTTGCTGGCAGGTGGCTCGCGCCACGGCGAGCAAAGCTTCGGACTGTACGGCGTGTCAGCGGCGCTCGCAACGTTGGCGGCAATTGTCGTGCTGACGCTGGTGCTGCCTAACTACACAACCTCGACTCCGGGCCCGGCCTATACCAGCAGTCAGCTGGCTTTCATTGCCGTTATCTCCCTTGTGCTCTACGGTACCTTCGTCCTGGTCCAGGTGGTGCGGCACCGTGACTACTTCCTTCCGGAAGTCGCACCGGGCGATGAGGACGTGCACGCGGATCCGCCCCCGGCCAGGATGGCATGGATCAGCGGAGCGCTGCTGTTGGCATGTCTCGGAAGCGTGGTCCTGCTGGCCAAGTCGCTCGCACCAGCTGTAGAGGCGGCGGTACTCGCAGCGGGCGCACCGAAGGCGCTGGTGGGAATCATCATCGCAGGCGTTGTGCTCCTGCCGGAAGGGATCGCGGCCTATCAGGCGGCGCGCGCCAACCGCCTGCAGACCAGCCTCAACCTGGCGTTAGGCTCGGCGCTGGCCAGCATCGGCCTCACCATTCCCGCTGTGGCGATCGTGTCGCTCGCGACAGGTTGGACCTTGTCGCTGGGGATTGATGCCAAGTCCACCGTGCTGCTGGTGCTTTCCATTATTGTGGCGACGCTGTCGTTGGGTACCGGACGCACGACTGTCATGCAGGGTACGGTGCACCTGGTGATATTTGCGGTCTACTTGTTTACTACGATCGTTCCTTGAAAGAAAATCCAGACGCTGATGCATGCAAGGGAGCCGTCGGGCGCCCGTGGTCTGATTAAGTCGAACCAGCAGTTGGCCGTCCCGACCGGGCGACGGCGGAAACGTCCCTTCCCATCCAGCGCCACAGGCTTTCAGCATCCTGCGACGGCCCCTCAACACGCAACTCGCGCGTCTGAAGCAACTCGAGCGGCGTCCGGTGTCCCGTCCACACTTCCGTTAATGCGCGCAGGCTGGACCGCACAACGAGAGTCGGATCGCGCCCGGGATCATCGCCGCAAAGTTCTGCGACGCCTTTCTCCACCACCACCAACCACCATGCTTGCTCGCCAGGCCGCGCATCGTGGAACAGGAAATGAATGACCATCGGCCGCAGTGGATACGCTGCACGGCGCAGTGAACGCAGTACGTTCGACATGAGCAGCCCGGCATCAAGCTCATTTTCATGCAACCGGCTGCCGATCCAGCGCGCGCCCCAGTGGCCGAGCGCCATGATGATCGGGCGTAATTCATCACCTGCGTCGGTAAGGCTGTATTCCCAGACCTTGCCCATGGCGGTACGGCGTACGATGCCGATTTCTTCCAAGTGGCGAAGGCGTTGCACCAGCAAACTGGTGGACATCCGCGGTACGCCCCGATGCAAGTCATTAAAGCGCTTGCTGCCGCATAGCAATTCTCGTACGACAAGGGGCGTCCAGCGCTCGCACAGCGCCTCGGCACCGTGCGTACCCGGATAGAACTGAGCGTTTAAGTCGTCCATGATGGAGCCTCCGCAGTCCAAAACGCTTCAAATTCTGGACTGGACGTAAGTTCGCGTCAAGCGCACGCTGCTTACTGCTCAGGGGAGTCTCTGGGTCCCTTGCAGTCGTCTGCGCATGTACCAGTTCACATTTTCGCCTTCAATTCGAGGAAAAAAATCATGACCGCTATAACCCCGGAAATGGAAGTACTCAAGGCCCGTCTCAAGGCAACATGGATGTCAGGCGACTACGGCCACTTTGCCAAGTACCTGGAACCTGGCGCTATGGATTTCTACACGCGCCTGGGGGTGACGCCAGGTACACGCATGCTGGATGTTGCCTGCGGAGCAGGACAGATTGCCATTCCGGCCGCTCGTGCCGGGGTCCGGGTAACAGGTGTCGACATTGCCTCGAACCTGATCGAGCAGGCAAAGTCGCGCGCCAAGGCCGAGGGTGTGGAAGCCCGGTTCGATGAAGGCGACGCCGAGATGCTTCCGTATCCCGATGCCTCGTTCGACCTGGTGGTCAGTCTCATTGGCGCGATGTTCGCTCCTCGCCCCGAGCTCGTCGCCGCGGAATTGGTGCGTGTGTGCCGGCCTGGTGGGCGGATCGTCATGGCCAACTGGACGCGCGATGGTCATGTCGGCCAGATGTTCAAGATCATCAGCACGCACGTGTCGCCACCGGCGCTGATGGCGCCACCGATGAAATGGGGTGATGAGGCGACCGTCCGCGAGCGTCTGCATGCGGGGACAGCCAGCATCACCTGCACAAAATGCATGTATCCGATGCGATACCCGTTCCCGCCGGCCGATGTGGTCGAAT
This sequence comes from Burkholderia sp., assembly GCA_028292565.1. The sequence continues at coordinate 2,951 of JAQGMD010000273.1, forward strand.
TTTTCTTTAACTATTACGGTCCAACGCTTCGTGCACTCGGAACACTTGATGAACGCGGACAGAACGCATTGCGTCACGACCTTGTGCAACTCTGGACGAGCAATAATGATGCAGACGACGGCACTACAGACGTTCAGTCTGAATATCTCGAGGTGGCGGCAATACGCAGCTGAGGTCACTGTCATACCGCCGATGGCATCACGAAAGATCCAGTATAGTTTCATGGCTCAGGCCTTCATACGAAGGCCCTCCAAAGTCCACCGGAGAAAGTGCCATGAAACCCGGAATCACTGTGATTACCATCGGCGTTGACGACCTTGAGCAGTCCGTGCGCTTCTATCGCGATGGTCTCGGGCTCGAAACTCAAGGCATCATCGGGCAGGAATTTGAACATGGGGCAGTCGCCTTCTTTGATCTGCAATCGGGGTTGAAGCTCGCGCTCTGGCCTCGCAATAGCATCGCGCATGATTCGGGCCTGTCTCTGCGGCCACCAAGCGCTACCGAGTTCACGATCGGACACAATGTTTCGTCGAAGACTGAGGTCGATGCCGTTATGGAGCAAGCGAAGCAGGCCGGCGCTGTCGTCGTAAAGCCCGCCGGTGAAACATTCTGGGGCGGCTATACTGGTTACTTCCAGGATCCGGATCAGCACTTGTGGGAAGTTGTATGGAACCCGCAGTGGTCGCCCGGGGGCGGCGAATAATATTCATGCGTTTGAGGCGAAGACGCAGCAGGCAGTTCCATCTTGCAACATGTTGGTGAGATGCATTGCAACCAGCGGAACACGGAGGTAGATCATGGCGGCGGCTCCATCGTGGGAAATCAGCGGTCAATACTATGAGACGTGCAATTGTGATTTCATTTGCCCGTGCGTTCCCGGGCAAATGGCAGTCAGGCCTACCAAGGGATCATGCATGTTCGCGATGGGGTTCCAGATAGATCGTGGCCATTATGAATCGGTCTCGCTCGATGGCCTCGGATTCATCGTCCTCGGATTGACGCCGGAAGCAATGGGCAAAGGGAATTGGTCCGTGGGCGTCATTGCCGACGACCGGGCAAGCACGCCGCAGCGCGATGCCATCACGGGGATTGCCAGCGGTGCAGCAGGCGGCCCGATGCAGGCACTCTCCGGCCTCGTCGGATCGTTCCTCGGAGTCGAGTCCGCGCCGATCCGCTTCGACCGTAAAGGGGCGACGTGGTCCGTCACATCATCGAATCTTGTCGACATGGCGGCTGAGGGCGCGATGGGAATTAACCCCAACGCGACCGAGCCACTCCATCTCGACAACACCGGCCATCCAGCCGCCGACCGCTTCGCACTCGCCCGCGCCTCGCGCAGTCACGTACACGCTCTCGGCCTCGACTGGGATGATGTGAGCGGCAAGAACAACGGCCAATACGCGCCGTTTTCCTGGCAGGGCGCGTAAGGCTCCCTCCCCCCAAGCCCCCGATCCTGCCTTGGTCGACAGACTCCCCACCCGCCACAGCATCATCATCTGGTGCTGCCTGATCGCGATCGTGGCGTTGGCATGGGTTTATCTCTTTGACGTCGCGCATCAGATGTCGTCGGTTGTCGAGCATGACAGGATGATGACTGAGATGGGCATGTCGATGGAGATGGCGTGGACCCCAGCCGAAGTCCTGTTCACTTTCGGAATGTGGGTCGTGATGATGGTCGGCATGATGGCTGGATCGGCAGCGCCGGTGATCCTTCTCTTCGCCGCCATGCATACCCGGCAAGGCGCGCACCGGATGCCGCTTATCGTGTTGAGCTTCGGGCTGGGCTACGTGGCCGTGTGGGTCGGATTCAGCGCCTGCGCCGCGCTCGCGCAGTGGGCGTTGCACGATGCCGCGATGCTGTCACCGGCGATGGCCGCCTCAAGTTCCCAGGTGGCGGGTGCGATACTCTGCGTGGCCGGCGTGTATCAACTGACGCCGTTGAAGCGAGCCTGTCTTACGCATTGCCAAAGCCCGCTTGGGTTTCTGGTGTCGCGGTGGCGTGACGGGACGCTTGGCGCTCTGCAGATGGGACTACGTCATGGTGCGTACTGCCTTGGGTGCTGCTGGGCACTGATGTGTGTACTGTTCGTCGTGGGGGTGATGAATCTTGTTTGGGTTGCAGCGCTTACGCTGCTCGTCCTGCTGGAAAAGATTGGACCGAAGGGAATGGTTGTAGCGCGGGTGGCTGGTGTGGCGATGATGGTGGCCGGGGCTATGTTCTTCGCCGGCTTACGATGAATCCGGGCTTCTTCGACTTTCACGCAGGGTGGGCGCGGAGTTGTCGGACTTTCGAATAAAAACGGGGCGGCCACGACGGGCCACCCCTTTCGATTTCGCCTCAGTCGGCAATCGCAGTTAATTCGTATTCGCCGGATAATCGCGTATCCATACGTTTCCGCTTAGCCCTGCCCCGACAACTGCCGGCTGGCTATTGACTGTGATGCTTGGTCCAACCAGGTCCCTACGCGCAAGCGGACCCTCTTCGCTATTCGATGCGGCCGGACGTTCCAGCTTTGCCGTGGACATGGTGACCTTCATGGAGAAATGCCCCCTCATGTTTTCAAAAGCAGCCAGCTTCGGGCCGGCCTGCGCAAACGCAGCCTCCAGGTCCGCGAGCAGGACGACGCTGCTGTCGTCTCCATAGGCATCCAACACCTCGCGTATGGGCAGCAACCTGACGGAGCCAGTCGACGCAGCGACGCTTTCGCGCACTTCGACGCCGGTTGCCGTGCGGCCGTACACATGCATTTGCGCCCCGTCGATCACGCGGGCTGATGCCAGCCGGCCGTTGGCGTCGGTCTTCAATTCCACACCGTCGATCACGAATTTCATGCTCTCCGCTGCTTCGCCTGAGGCGATGCCAGGCGAGGCAGGACGCTCGGTAAAGTCGAATGCGATACGTCCGACCGCCGTCTGATTGCCGACTGCCTCACCGGCGGTTGAGGAAAGGACGAAATTACCCACCCTGAATCCGAATGAAGCGAGTGGTGCGGCAGGCGCAGCGGCGGGTGCAGGGACTTCTGCGTTCGCATCCCCATCCTTGCTGCCGGAAGCGATGTCAAACAGGCCCCGGTCGCTCTCGAATGCGTCCACCGTGTTCGCCCAGTATGGCCTTGTGCGGCTCGGCTTGAGATATACCAATTGGTTTGCCACGATGGACAGATGGCCCTTCAACTGCTGGTCGTTAGATACGTTCTGGTTCGGAGTTTGATTTGCAGGAGGCGTATCAGACGGAGAAGTAATGGACGGTGTGCCGAGACTGCCTGTCGCAGTGGTATCCCCATTAGTGTCACCACCGCCACCACCACAGGCGGCTACCAGCATTGCCGCAGCGAGCGGCACCACAATTTTCTTTTTCTGGAACATCCGGACTCCCTTTTCATGACTCGGTTTAAGTGATATCGAGGCTGGAAAGCGCTCCGGTCGCTTTATCGATTCCACTTTTCCAGCCGCATCGAAATGGCTAGTCCGTTGCCGGACAGATCCATGTCTTAGGGCAACAGTGTTTAACGAAACACCGGCCGAAGGTTTGTGGAATGACAAGTAAATGGCCGGGCGACTGAGATCGAGATCAACATCCGCTTTAAGTCGCCGAATGGACTTTCTGCGTAGCCACAAAAAACGACCTTAGAGGCCCCAGGTGACGGTCCTTACACCGAACAACTGACGATGGAAAGTCATCAGCAGCAGGGCCAGCAGAATGCCGGCAATGACTGCAATCGCGTCATGCTTTGCGACCGGTATGAACGACTTGACTGCATGGCGTCGGGTAGCCGAAAAAATGTCGATCACCACATACGCCAGGAACGCGCCAAATAACAACGTGGCCTTCGCATCTCCATTGGCAAGCAGATGAACCAACGCCCAGATGCCGATGCCGATCAGCATCGGATGCCTGAGGGTATGGCGTATATTCGTCTTCATGTTGGCCGCAGCCAGCAAGACGAAACTGACGGCCATTGCAATCGGTGCAATCGCGATCGCGCCGGGAAAAGGATTGAACAACTGCGGCCCCGCCGGTGCCCGCGCAAAGCCCAGCACGATCAACACCAGCCCGAGGGCCGATATCAATGAAAACACACCCTTGTAGCGCTTTTCCCCGAAGCTTTCGAACAGGCGGTTTCGTACGCCGGGCAGCGTGGGGACAAGATGAATGCCGAGGAAGAGAAGCAAACCGAAAATAAGAATGACCACCATGGCGCTCCTTGAAGAAGACTTGTCGGAAATTGATGGGCTACCCGGGCATTAACCGAAAGTGAATGCTCTATGATGAAATGCGGTCTTGTCAACGCGGTAGATCGGCCTACGCTTGACAACATCTGCCCATCACAGGAGGGGATCATGTACCAACGGCAATTTATGCCTGATACCGCGGGCCTGGCTACCGGCATATTCGTGTGCCACCTTCCGACAAGCTATACGGGCGAGGTGATCCGGGCTACCGGCATCAAGGCAGTATGACGGCCCAGCGTAATGACACTTGGGCAGCGGGCAAACTCTACGAGCCTTACGTGGGGCGTTGGAGCCGTCTCGTTGCGAGGGACTTTCTGGCATGGTTGCATGCGGCGCCAGATATGGAGTGGCTGGACGTCGGATGTGGAACCGGTGCTCTTACCGAGACCCTACTTCAGCAGGCCTCGCCGCGCTCCGTGACGGGCATGGATCCTTCGGCAGGATTTGTCGAACATGCCCGGGCTCATATCATTGATCCACGGGCGAGGTTCGACATAGCGGACGCTCA
>JAQGMD010000198.1 GCA_028292565.1 Burkholderia sp.
TTTTCGCGAGGTCTTGTACACAGGGCCGAAACTGCAGGTGGTCATCATGACACTCAAGGCCGGTGAAGAGATCGGCCAGGAGCGACATGAAGGGCACGACCAGTTCATCCGCGTAGAAGCAGGCGAGGGCGTCGCAATCCTCGATGGCGAAAAACACAGGCTCGAAGATGGCGTCGCCGTGGTGATTCCCGCAGGCGCCGAGCACAACGTGATCAATACCTCCTCTTCCGAACCGTTGCGCCTTTATACGATTTATGCACCACCAGAGCATCCGGACGGCATCGTGCACCGGACCAGGGCTGAGGCGGACGAGTACGAACGGCAGCACGGGCACTAAGACGCCGGATGGCAGTAGGGCGGAAAAGCGTAGCGCCTTCCGCCGCATGTACGTCGTCGATACACATGGCGGAAGGCGCTGCGCTTTTCCGCGCTACGATTCTTGTTCTATTTTTGTTGCATTTTGTTGCATAGTGTTCGCGGGCGATAGAAATCGTTGATGCGATCAAAACGCATGAAAACAGATGGGAACCGTTCGTTTTCTGTCATATTTTTGTTCTACTTTTGTTCAACATCTGTATGGCGCAGTTCAAGGGTGCGGCCCCGCCGGGGTCAGCACCACCTTGCGACAATTCTCTTCTTTCCTGTCAAAAATTTGATAACCGCGCGGAGCGTCCGCCAGCGGAAGGTGGTGGGTGATGATCGCTTCCGGTTTCAGCGCGCCGCTCTCGATGTACTCGAGCAGTTCCGGCATGTAACGCTGCACATGAGCGTGGCCCATCCTGAACGTCAGTCCCTTGTCGAATGCATAGCCGGCCATGAACGCATGCAGAAATCCAAGGTAAAAGCCCGGCACGCTGACGGTGCCACCGCGTCGGGTTGCGGCGATCGCCCCGCGTAACGCTTTTCCGCTCGACCCTTCCAGCTTGATGTTGGTGAGCACCTTTTCCACGATGCTGCCCTTGGCTTCAAAGCCGATGGCATCGATCGACGCGTCCACGCCGCGAAAGCCGGTCTGTTCAATGATGAATTCCGCCGGGTCGGCAACCTTATCGAAGTTGACCGCTTCCACACCGTACGCGTCTTCAGCGAATCGCAGCCGGTAGGGGTGATGATCGACCATGAAAATGCGCTCCGCGCCGAGCAGCCGCGCGCAGGCTGCAGTCATGTAACCGACCGGACCGGCGCCAAAAATTGCAATGGTGGATCCAGGCTCGATATCGGCATTCAGCGCCGCTTGGTAGCCGGTCGGCAAGATGTCGGAAAGGAACAGGACTTTTTCATCGGGCAGGACGGCCGGCACCTTCATCGGCCCGACGTTAGCGCGCGGGACTCGCACAAACTCCGCCTGGCCGCCTGGATATCCGCCGTACAAATTGGTGTATCCAAACATGCCTGCGCCTGGCCGCACCGCAATCCTGCCCGTGGACTCGCCCTCGTCAGGATTGGTGTTTTCGCAAGCCGCGTACAGTTTCTTGCTGCAGAAGAAACACTCGCCGCATGAGATCGTATAGGGCACCACCACCCGGTCGCCTCGTTTCAGCCGCGCCACATTCGGCCCGACTTCCTCGATGATGCCCATGAATTCATGGCCAAGGATGTCGCCGCGCTCAAGGCCCGGCATTTTCCCGCGGTACAGGTGCAGGTCCGCGCCACAGATCGCCGTCGCGGTCACCCGCAAGACGATGTCGTCGTCTTCCTGCAGTATCGGGTCGGGAACGTTATCGATTCGCACATCGTGCGCGCCGTGATACGTGAGTGCCCGCATGTTCTGCTCCTGTTGTCCAGCGTAGACCGCAAAATTCTACGTTAGACAAAGTACATGCGATTCCGTCTCAGCGTCCGGTGCCCCAAAGGTCGCCATAGGAATCGGATTGCGTCTGTTGTCGGTCTTGCGCCAGCGTTCGCCTTCCGCCGCCCGACATGCTCGAGCCGCCGGTGCCCGACGCGCCACTTGCGGTTGCCGTGCCGTGCGAGCCGGCCATTGCGCGGGCCGGTTGCCCGCGTTCGATCTTGCGCACGCCATCCGGGCCGACGACGTACATGTCGCCATTGCTGCTGGTGACTATGCCATGTCCCGATGGCAGCGGCTGACCAACATCGCGCTGCTTCACCCAGTCCTCGACTGGCGCCTGCACCATCAGTGGAGGCGGACGTTTGCTTTTCGGGAACTGCGCCTTGACATTGACCAGCTTCGACTTCAGCGTGTCCTTGAAAAAATCGCCGATGACCATGGCCGCATTGTGTCCGCCCTGCCCCCAATAGTCGCTGCGCATCGTCACGCGCGCATCATTGAAGCCGACCCAGGCGCCGGCCACGAGATTCGGATGCATCAGGATGAACCAGCCGTCGGTATTGTTTTGCGTGGTGCCGGTTTTTCCGGCGATGTCGGCCACAAGGCCGAATTGCGTCTTGACCATCTGGCCGGTACCGCGCCTGACCACACCGCGCATCATGTCGATCAGCTCCACCGCCGTGTCGCGCGACATCGCCCGTTGCGCCTCGCGTTGATCACCGGGACCGAACTCCGCGAGCACCTTGCCGCTGCGGTCAGTGATGCGCCTGATCATCTGCGGCTTACGATATTCGCCGAGCTGGGCGATGGTTGCGTAGGCGGATGTCATTTCCAGCAGCGTGACCGGGCTGGTGCCCAGTGACAGCGAGGGCACGGGATCGAGCTTGCTCTCGTTCACGCCGATTGCCCTCGCAAGGTTGATCACACTCGGCAGGCCTACATCACGCATGACCTGCGCGGTGATGGTGTTTTTCGAAAAAATAAGCCCTTCACGCATGCTCATCAACATTCCGCTCGAGGCGGTCATGTCGGTCGGCCTCCACACGCTGCCGTCCACCGACCGGATTTCCACCGGGCCATCTTCATAGAGATAGTCCGGATGCATGCCTTGCTCCAGCGCCGCGCCGTACACGATCGGTTTGAACGTCGAGCCGGGCTGGCGCTCCGCCTGCGCCACATGATCGAACTGGTCGCGCTCAAAATCGCGGCTGCCGACCCATGCCTTGACCTCGCCGCTGGTCGGATCGATCGCGACAAAGCCCGCTTCCAGCCGAGTCTTCCTGGCGCGAATCTCGCTCATGAATTTGCCGTTCGACTTCAGGCTTGCAAGCGCCTCTGCGTCGGAACGGCCGGCGGCGATCGCCTTCTTGAAATTCGGCGTCTCGCGGATGAATGCGTCGAGCAGTTCCGGACGCTCATCCCAGAAGTGACGGAACGGCTCCACCTTTTTGCGCAGCGTTGCATAGGTGGCGGGTGCGGTGGATGCGATGCGCTTCGATTTCTGCCCCCATTCCACGTCCGCAATGTTCTGCAGCACTTCCGACTGTCGCTCAACGGCGCTGGTCGCGGCTTCCTGTAAACGGTCGTCTATCGTGCTGTGGATGATCAGGCCGTCGGTGTACAGGTTGTAATCGTTTTCGTCGGCCCACTGGATCAGGAATTTGCGCAGGTGCGCAGCGAAATGCGGCGCCGCGCCGGCGAGCGGATCCGGTGGCCGGTTCAACTGTACATTCAGAGGTTGGTCCCGCAACGACTCGAACCCGGCTTGCGTCAGCATGTCGCGCTTGACCATCTGCGCGAGCACCACATTGCGTCGCTTGCGTGCGCGCTCGGGATTGATAACCGGGTTGTAGTAGCTGGTTCCCTTTAGCATGCCGATCAAGGTCGCGCTTTCCAGCACGTCGAGCGACGCGGCCGACTTGTCGTAATAAGTGCGCGCCGCCATTTCGATACCGAGCGCGTTGTACAGGAACGGCACGGAGTTCAGGTAAGTCTCGAGTATCTGCTCCTTGCTGTAGGCCTGCTCGATCTTG
>JAQGMD010000236.1 GCA_028292565.1 Burkholderia sp.
AAGCAGTCACACCGTTACTGTTCCCACTGAATCTGCCGCACGTTTGCCGAACGATCGGAAACTTGCGTAAAATGCTTCCCACGCGGGTGTAGTTCAATGGTAGAACGAAAGCTTCCCAAGCTTTAGACGAGGGTTCGATCCCCTTCACCCGCTCCAGACCAAACCGAGGCACCAGCCGATTGGTGCCTTTTTTATTGGTAAGACCCTGCACTTCTTCACAGACTGACCAGCATGTCCGATAACAAACCCGCCGACGGCTCTTCCAGGCCCTTGTTCTACGATCCGACCGAGTATCGTATCCGCAGCTTTGTGACGCGGGCGGGACGCTTGTCTGTTGCGCAGGCAAAGGCGATAGACACCCTCGGTCCGCAATTCCTTATTCCCTATGTGAAGGCGCCGTTCGATTTCAGCCAGGCATTCGGGCGCACCGCCCCGCTGATCCTCGAGATCGGCTTCGGTATGGGCGGCACCACCGCGACGATTGCGGCAGGCATGCCGGAGAAAGATTTCTTCGGGGTGGAGGTGCATACTCCCGGCGTCGGCAGCCTGTTGAAGCTCATAGGCGAGCAGGGATTGACCAATCTGCGGTTGATCCAGCATGACGCGGTCGAAGTCGTTACCAACATGATCGCGCCGGAATCGCTTGCGGGCGTTCATGTGTTCTTTCCTGATCCCTGGCATAAGGCGCGTCATAACAAACGTCGTCTGATCCAGGGGCCGTTTGTGAGCCTGCTGGCGTCACGTATCGCTGCTGGCGGTTATCTGCATTGCGCGACCGATTGGCAGGACTATGCGGAGCAAATGCTGGAAGTGCTGAGTGCGGAACCGACGTTGCAGAATACCGCTGAAGGGTATGCGCCGCGGCCGGATTATCGGCCTGTGACCAAGTTTGAGAACCGCGGATTAAAGCTGGGGCATGGAGTTTGGGATTTGGTGTTCAGGAAGAAGTCTGCCGTGTAGGTTGGTCCCGATGTTCCGATGTCCGCGAGAGCCTTCGGTCGTGCGAGCGGCGGAATGTTGGGATTTCATCGCAACCTACAACTGCGGCATAGTCAGCTCATCTCCGCGATCAACGAAACAATCTCTTCGCCGTAGGTCTCGAGCTTCTTCTCACCCACGCCGGTGATATTGCGCATATCGCTTAATGACCGCGGTTTCGCCTTCGCGATTTCGCGCATGGTCGCGTCATGGAAAATCACATAAGCCGGCACATTATGCTTGCGCGCCGTCTCAACGCGCCACCAGCGCAGCTTGTCGAAGATCGCTTGTTCGACTGAGGACAAATCGGTTTCGACATAGGTTTTCTGTTTCGATGTCTGCCGTTTTTGCCGGACCGGTTTCTCATACTGGCGCAATTGCACCTTGCGCTCACCGCGCAGGACCGGCCGGGCTTCGTCCGTCAATTTCAACGCGCCATAGGAATCGTGGTCGACCACAATCAGGCCGAGCGCAATCGCTTGCCGCAAAATGGCGCGCCATTCCGCTTCGCTGACCTCGCTGCCGATGCCGAAGGTGGACACTTTGTCGTGCCGCCATTGCTTGACCTTTTCGGAATCGGTGCCGCGCAATACGTCGATGACATGGCCTGCGCCGAAGCGCTGATCGACCCGATACACCGTTGACAACAGCTTCTGCATTTGTACCGACCCGTCGAACGACACCGGCGGATGGAGGCAGATATCGCAGTTGCCGCACGCGGTGGAAGCCTGACCGAAATAATCGAGCAGCCGCACCCGGCGGCAGTTAAGCGTCTCACACAGACCGAGCATTGCATCCAGTTTCGCGGACTGTACGCGCTTGAAAGTCTCGTCTGCTTCCGACTCGTCGATCATGCGGCGCTGCTGCACCACGTCCTGCAAACCATAGGCCATCCACGCATTGGCCGGCGCGCCGTCACGACCGGCACGGCCGGTTTCCTGGTAGTAGCCTTCGATGCTCTTGGGCAGGTCGAGGTGGGCGACAAAGCGCACATCGGGCTTATCAATGCCCATGCCGAAAGCGATGGTCGCCACCATGACGATGCCGTCTTCGCGCAGGAAGCGGGCCTGGTTGGAAGTGCGGGTGGCGATATCCATGCCGGCGTGATACGGCAGCGCGTTAACGCCGTTGGCATTCAGGAATTCCGCGGTTTCTTCGACTTTTTTGCGCGACAGGCAATAAACGACGCCGGCATCGCCCGGATGCTCGGCCTGGATGTAGTCGAGCACCTGCTTGCGGCCATTGGCCTTCTCGACGATCTGATAACGGATGTTGGGCCGGTCGAAGGAAGAGACGAATTGCGCTGCGTCTTCGAGCTTCAGGCGGCGCGCGATTTCGGCGCGGGTCTGCGGGTCGGCGGTTGCGGTAAGTGCGATGCGCGGCACCTCCGGAAAACGCTCATGCAGGATCGACAACTTGATGTATTCCGGCCGGAAGTCGTGGCCCCATTGCGAAACGCAATGCGCTTCGTCGATGGCAAACAAGGCAATTTTGGAAGCTTCCAGCATTTCGAGGCAGCGTGGCGTCATCAGCCGCTCGGGCGCGACGTAGATCAGGTCCAGGTCGCCATTGCGCACGCGGCGCTCGGTGCGCATCGCTTCATCGAAGCTTTGCGTCGAATTGAGGAAGGCGGCGCGTACACCCAATTCCGCCAGCGCGTCGACCTGATCCTGCATCAACGCAATCAAGGGCGAAACCACCAC
>JAQGMD010000247.1 GCA_028292565.1 Burkholderia sp.
CCCAACCTACGTCCATCCGATTTTAGCTTGAATGCCATTAGCAACGTCAATCCCGATCGAACAACGCTTCGCCGATGACTTGTGCCGCGCCCGCACGCACTAGCTGCGCAATCGCCCACTGCGCCAGCTCCGGCTCCGGCTTATTGAGATAGCGCCTATTGGTCTCCGTAACAATGCGTATCCCCGACATCAACCGCGGCACATCGGCCAACAATATCTTCCGCTTATCGAGCAGCAAAAACTTCAACAACACCTTCACCGCATTCTGCGCATTCCGCACCGGATCCGCGATGAAAAAATCAATCCGCGAAAACGCGGTATCGAGCGCCTTGCCGACAACGGTGAAAGGCGCGCCATGCCCGGGAATCACCAACCTCACATCAAGCGACGAAATCAACTCCAGCGTGGCGCGCGTTTCCGCAAAACCGGACTCGCCATCCAGCTCCGGAAATATCACACCAAATCCGTTCTCCCATAGCGCATCCGCGGAAATCAGGATGCGCTCATCGGGACAGTAAAGAATCAGCGAATGGGGATCGTGCCCCGGTGCGCCCAAAACCTGCCAGCTCATGTCGCCCAGGGTGAGCACATCGCCCGGCGCGATCGTATCGTTGAAACCGAACCGGTCGCACTGCTGACCGGTCGCGGCGTAAGAGAGCGCATCTTCATCCCACACGCGCACCTTCTCGGATTCCGACGCGGGTATCGTGGTGCGGCATGCGTATCTACGCTGCAGGGTCGCGTTGCCGCCGCAGTGATCAGAGTGCAAATGCGTGTTGACCAGCCGGTCGAGGCGCCGGCCTTGCAGCGCATGCGCCACCAGCGCCAGCGTTTGCGGTGCATGGGTTACGTAACCGCTATCGACGAGGGCGGTCTCGTTGCGTCCGGTGAAGAGGATATTGTTCGACGACAGCCAACCGCGTTCGAACACCTGCATGGAAGCGGGTAATTCAGCCATGGTCATGGCCTCCCCTCCGCTGCCTGATCTGCTTCCATATCGCGCGTTTCGCCTCGTTCGTTGCCTGGCTCCATAGCGCGATTTCTCCTATCGTGCGGGAACAGCCGTCACACAGCCCGGTTTCAGGATGCATTTTGCACACATTGATGCATGGCGACGGAACATCGCCTGAATCGAGATCCGGATCGAAATCCTTCATGTCATTTTGCATCGTACTGCTCGACACGCAACGCGACATCGGCCACCGGCGCTCCGGTCATTGCCAGCAATTGCTGCGGCGTCAGGTTGAACACCGCATGCGGATGTCCGGCAGCGGCCCATATGCTATCCAGCTTCATCAAGTCTTCGTCGACCAGCATCACCGTCTTGCCGACATGACCGATCGGACACACCCCGCCGATGGCATATCCGATCCGCTCCCTTACAAACCTGGCATCCGCCTTTCCGAGTTCTCCGACGATCGAGGCGACTTTCTTTTCGTCGACGCGATTGGCGCCGCTCGCCACCACCATCACGGCAGCGTCATCGGATTTGCGGCGGAAGACAATCGACTTGGCGATTTCGGCGACGGTGCAGCCGAGACCGGCGGCAGCTTCGGCGGAAGTCTTGCCGGTTTCCGTGAGCATGACGACTGGTTGGTCATGGCCCAGGGCGCTAAGCAGGTCGGCGACGCGTTGTGCGGTGTCAGGTAGATTCATATGTCCGGATGTTCTTGTCTGAATTCATAGGGCCAAAATCGATTTGACGCGTTCACGCAGCACGGGCAGGACGTCGCGCTCGAACCAGCGATTGCTCATCCACCAGGACTGGTTGCGCGGGCTTGGGTGTGGAAGGGGCAAATACTTCGGCAGATAGTCCTCCCATGCTGCCACCGTCTCGGTTAACGTGCTTTTGCAATTTTGCTTTAAAAAGAATTCCTGCGCGTGGCGCCCGATAAGCAGCGTAAGTTCGACACGCGGCAATGCCGCCAGCAGCGGCTGATGCCACAGCGGCGCGCATTCGCGGCGAGGCGGGAGATCGCCGCTCTTGCCCTTGCCAGGATAGCAAAATGCGGTGGGGACTATGGCGACTTGCTGCTCATCATAAAAAACGTCAGGTGAAACATTCAGCCATTCACGCAGGCGCTTGCCGGACGGGTCGTTCCAGGGGATGCCACTGTCATGGACCCGCCGGCCCGGCGCCTGTCCCACTATCAGAAGCTTAGCTCCCTTACCCGCTTGTACGACTGGCCTCGGCCCATGCGGCAGGTTCGCTGCGCAAACCTGGCAGGCGCGAATTTCCGTCAACAGATGAGGAAGATTCGGACGTTTTGCACTGACCACAACCGCTCTCTGACAGATTTGTTATGCCGCCTGCCGCTTCACCGCAATTGCATTGCCTGCACGGCTTACCGCTTTGCGTCCCAGATGCGTCGAGATGAACTGCCCGGCATCGACCACCGCATTCAGATCGATCCCGGTTTCAATTCCCAAGCCCTGCATCAGGTACAGCACGTCTTCTGTCGACACATTGCCGGTCGCGCCTTTCGCATAGGGGCAACCGCCGAGGCCGGCGACCGATGAATGGAAAATCGAGATGCCGACTTCCATGCTGGCGTAGATATTCGCCAAAGCCTGGCCATAGGTGTCGTGGAAGTGCCCGGACAGGCGCTCAATCGGGAATTCCGTCGCGGCACGCTCAATGATCGCTTGCGTCTTGCGCGGCGTGGCGACGCCGATGGTGTCGGCGATGTCGAT
>JAQGMD010000256.1 GCA_028292565.1 Burkholderia sp.
ATGGTCGGTGCATTTATCCGCCCTCTCGACAAAATTATCGCGCCGAAGGAAAACGCGCACATCTTTGCATCGACGACCTACGTCCTGGCTGTGAAGCGTCCGGCGTAACACGCGCCAAAGCTCCGCACGCCATTGCATGCACCGACCCTGACCGGTTTGTGCAGGCTGTTGTCTTCAGTTTCCGTCTAATGAAAATCCTTGTGCTCGCCAGTTTTGCGCAGTCGCTGTCGGTTTTCCGCGGCCCCTTGCTTGGGTCAATGAAAAGTCTGGGCGCCGACGTACATGTCGGCGCCCCCGACCTGGTCCATGACAAGAAGTTGGTCAACGCCATGCATCTACTAGGCAGCAGCTGCCACCATGTACCGATGGCCCGCACCGGCCTTAATCCATTGCAGGATGGGTTGACGCTCCTGCTCACCTTCGCACTGTTGCGCAGGATTCGTCCCGCCCATTTTCTTGGCTATACCGTGAAGCCGGTCATTTACGGCACGCTGGCCGCCTGGTTCGCCGGGGTGCCGAACCGCACTGCGCTCATCACCGGCCTCGGTTACACATTTTCCGCCAATCCGCGTGGCGGGCAAAAACTTCTGCAAACCATGGTCCGTCTGCTTTATAAAATTGCACTCGGCAAGGCCACGCGCGTCATCTTCCAGAACCCTGATGACCGTGCCTTGTTCATCGAGCATCGGCTGGTCGCCATATCCAAGACCGCAATCGTCAACGGATCCGGGGTTCACCTCGAGCAATACGCGCGGAAAGAACTGCCAGGCGGCTCCTGCCAGTTCCTGCTCATTGCCCGTCTTCTGAAGGATAAGGGGATCTGCGAATACGTGGCGGCGGCCAGGCGCGTCAAGGCACGCCACCCGCAAGCCGTATTTCATCTCGCCGGATGGATCGATTCGAATCCGCTGGCCGTTGTGCAAAGCGACCTCGATGCCTGGATCGCCGAAGGAGTCATCAGTTTCCATGGGCGTCTCGACGATGTGCGGGACGTCCTGGGTCAGTGCCACGTCTATGTCCTGCCTTCGTACCGCGAGGGCACGCCCCGGACGGTTTTGGAAGCCATGGCAACCGGCCGGGCAATCATCACCACGGACGCGCCCGGATGCCGTGAGACGGTAGTCGACGGCGATAACGGCTTCCTCGTGCCAGTCGCGGACGCAGACGCGCTCGCAATCGCGATGGAACGGTTTCTCAATGAACCAGGACTCGCTTGCCGGATGGGTCGGCGGAGTCGCAGGATCGCCGAGGACAAATACGATGTTCGCGCAGTCAATGCTCAGATGTTGAAGCTGATGGGAGTACACGTCGATGAAACGCTCACTCGATATAGCGATGTCAACGGTCCTGCTTGTATCGCTCGCGCCGCTGATGCTGATTTTGGCGCTGATAGTTCACCACAAGCTCGGAAGTCCGGTCCTGTTTAAGCAGGCGCGCCCCGGCTTTCATGGCCGACCTTTTACGTTATTCAAATTTCGCAGTATGGGCGACGCAGTCGACGACAACGGCGATCCGCTTCCCGACTCCATGCGGCTGACCGCTTTTGGCAAAGCTTTGCGTGCGACGAGCCTGGACGAATTGCCCAGCCTGTGGAATGTGTTGAAGGGCGAGATGAGCCTGGTGGGTCCGCGCCCTCTTCTTATGGAGTACCTGCCGCTCTATGACGGGGTCCAGCAGCGCCGGCACGATGTGCGCCCCGGCATAACCGGCTGGGCGCAAGTCAATGGTCGCAACGACATCGCCTGGCAAAAGAAATTCGAGCTCGATGTCTGGTATGTCGACCATCGCAGCTTCTGGCTCGACATCCGAATCCTGGCAATGACCATTGGCAAGCTCGTTGCCGAAGACGGTGTAGCCAAGACCGGCCACGCCACGACGGACAAGTTTATGGGAAACAGCTATGACTAAAGTGCTTTTCATGGGAAGAAAACCGGTTGCTGCCGACGCGCTTGATCACTTGCTCAAATTGCCCCGCGTCGAGGTGGTGGGCGTGCTCACGGACAGTCACCTTGCTGTCTCGCCCACTGCGCAGGTGGCGCTGCAGGCAAGAATTCCGCTTTATGAATTCTCCGAAGCTCTAACCGAATTAAAAGAGGGACGCCTGACCTTCGACCTTGGTATTTCGATCCTGTACTGGCGCAAGCTAAAAGATGAGTTCCTGTCGGTTCCACAGCGAAGCATCATCAACTTCCATCCGGCGCCACTCCCTGAATACAAGGGGACTGCCGGCTACAACCTGGCGATACTCGAAGGACTCACGTCATGGGCGGTCAGCGCCCACTATGTGGATGCCGGAATTGATACCGGCAGCATCGTCAAGGTGCTCGAATTTCCAATCGATCGAGATGCGGAAACAGCGCAGACCCTCGAGCGCAGGTCGCAGCGCATGCTGTATGCGCTGTTCGAGGAGGTAGTGCAAGCCGCCCTCCAATCGCCCCGGCTCCTTCCGAGCGTGCCCAACATCGGCGGACGCTATATCTCGCGCGCCGATATGGAGGCGATGAAAGAAATTCGCCCCGGTGATGACGTAAGCCGCAAGATCCGCGCATTCTGGTTTCCTCCTTACGACGGCGCCTATCAATTGATAGGGGACCAAAAATACACTCTCGTCAACCGATTGATCCTGCAACAACTGGGCGACCCC
>JAQGMD010000270.1 GCA_028292565.1 Burkholderia sp.
GCCGGCGACGCTCACATACTTCAGGACATCAAGGCACGTCCACGCTGCCTTGTTCGCCTGCCTGGCCGGCGAAGGTGCTCACGACGCCCGATTGTGTCACTTTGCGGATCGTGTGGTTGAACTGGTCAGCCACGTACAGGTCACCATTGGCATCGACTGCAATGCCGGAGGGCTGGCTGAACTGCGCAGCGGTTCGCACACCATCGGCGCCGCCGCCCAGTCCCTGCCAGCCAAGCCCGCGCATGCCCGCCAAGGTGTTAACCGTACCGTCCGGTGTAATTTTGCGTACCGCAAAATTGGTGGCGTCTGCGACATACACATTGCCTGCCGCGTCGGTCGCAAGGCCTTTCGGCGACATGAAGGCGGCGGCCGGTCCGATGCCATTAAAGTAGCCGAAGCTGGTCCATCCCGGCGTGCCGGCAAACGTGGTGACCGTGCCGGTACTCAGCGAGATCTTGCGAATGAGCGCATTGTAGAAGTAGCGATTTTCCTCGAACTGCGGACCTTCCATGTTGTAATCGGCAACGTACAGATTGCCCTGCCGGTCCAGAGCAATGCCGTAGGGACCACTGAAGGTTGCCTCTGCCAGCAGGCCATCGGTAATCCGATTGTTGCCCGGTCTGCCGGTCAGCGTCGTTACCCCGCCGTTATTGCTGATCCGGCGGATGGCAAGGTTCATCAAGTCTGCGACATACAGATTGCCCTGTGGGTCCGACGCAATCCCGGTTGGTGCAAAGAAGCGCGCCGCGGCACCGATCCCGTCTATGGCGCCGGTTTGGCCGGCGGCGCCGGCAAGCGTCGTCACCATCCCTTCCGGCGTGATCTTGCGGACGGTGTGATTGCCTTTATCGGTGACATAGACATTGCCCGCCGCATCGACCGCAATGCCGGTCGGCGTATTGAACTGCGCCGCCGCGCCATTACCGTCCGCGCTGCCGCTGACCCCGGTCGTGCCGGCGATAGTGACGACGGTGCGGCCTTGGCTGATCTTGCGGATCGTGTGGTTGCCGGAATCGGCAACGTACAGGTTGCCTGCACTATCGGCGGCCACACTGAAGGGCCGGACAAAGCGCGCCGCCGCGAGCTGCGCATTGGGTTGCGGCGGCTCGTCGGGTACGGCGCCCGTGTCGGTGCTGCCCGCGACACCGGCCTTGCCGGCAAAGGTGGTGACGACGCCGTCCGCGCTCACTTTGCGGATGGTATGGTTCAAGGTGTCGGTTACATAGAGATCGCCTTGCGCGCCGATCGCGATGCCGGCCGGACCGGCAAAGCGGGCCGCCGCACCCGCACCATCCACATTGCCGGCTTCGCCGCCGCCCACGAAGGTGCTGACCTGCCCATCCGGAGTGACCTTGCGCACCGCGCGGTTATTTGAGTCTGCCACATACAGGTTGCCACCGGCGTCGACGGCCATGCCACGCGGTGCATTGAAGCGGGCATCTCCGCCGGCGCCGTCGGATGCGCCGACCCCTTCGGGATGCCCGGCGACCACGCTGGCTTGCGTGGAACCCGCGGCAATCTTGTAAATCACCGCCCCGACGGGATATGGTAGGCGCGGTGCATACATCGTGTATTTGCGCCCATAGCTGGCGTAAATGTTACCGGCAGTATCGCGTGCAATGCCATATGGATGGGCAAATACGTCTCCCGGGCTTGCCAGTTCGGTGACCTCGCCTGCAGGGTTGATCTTGCGCAACGAGCGGCCGCCGGTATCAGTGACGTACAAATTGCCCGCGCTATCCAGCACCAGATCGGACGGATAGGAGAACCTCGCCTGCGTGCCACTACCCACCGCATAGCCCTGCTGCCCGGCGCTGCCGGCAAATGTCGTGACCGCGCCGTCCGGCGCAATTTTGCGGATTGCGTGGTTATGCCGGTCCGCGACAAAAATGTTGCCCGAGCCGTCGACGGCAATGCCGGACGGCGTATCGAAGCGCGCCGCGGTGCCGTTGCCATCCGTTGTCCCGGTAATTCCACTCACACCCGCGATCGTCGTCACGCTGCCACTGGCGGTGATTTTTCGAATG
The DNA here is from genome assembly GCA_028292565.1 of Burkholderia sp. The sequence goes on from JAQGMD010000270.1 coordinate 2,028, forward strand.
GTATGGTTGCCGGAATCCGCGACGTACAGGTTGCCTTCCGCATCGGCGGCAATGCCGTATGGATTATTGAAGCGCGCTGCGGCGAGTTGCGGGCTGCTCGGCGCCGATGGCTCGACAGTGTCGCCGGCAGTTGGGTTACTGGGAGTCGGGTTGCCGGTAGTCGGATTGGCTGGCGGCCCCCAGTCAGTGCCGGGCTGAATCGGAATGCCGCCGCCGGTGGAGGGCGACGGTCCGGTCGATGTCCCAGGCGAGACATTGGCCGCAACGGGCGCCGAGGGCGACGAACCGCCGCCGCATGCGGCGAGCGCGATACAGAACAGAGTTGCGGAGAGATGACGAACAACAGAAGCGGGAGAGGAGGCATTTGGCATTCTTCTTACCTTAGAAAGGAAAAATGGATCGGGCTCCCTGACTTCTAGTAATAGGAACTGTGACGCATGGAATGAAACAAGGGTTCCTCTCGTCAACACAGCACTATTGATGTGAATCAATCCTTTACTGATTGCCGCTCCGGCCTGCTTCGCCACTTTTCTCGCCGCCGCGGTTTGCTTGTGAACCCGGTCCGGCCATGAGTTACTTGGCAAAGCAATATCGAATTTACGGGAGGGTCGATCATCTGCGAACGCCCGATTTCAATCCTTTCCGAACCAGAAAAAACGAAGGCCCAACCATACAGGTCTGGCCCTTTTTATCCGCCGCCGTACGTGCCCAGCCAGTTGCAATAACTAAGGCTGTTCTGTTTCAGCACTTTGACGCGAATTGCGATTGTGTTGCCAGCCTACGCCTACGACCGTTTTCGGGAGTGTCGAACTTCTGCTATGGGTCGAGGAGGCCTGTGTGAAAATTTGTTTCCGAGTCGGATAACCAGATCTCCACATCTCTCTACCCGGCAGTACGCGCGGGTTGTCGAATCCTGGGTCGCATCGACCGGGTTTGATCCCGCTGTCTATGGAACTCATACCATGCGGCGCACGAAGGCAACGCTGATTTATTGGCGCACCAAAAACCTGCGGGCCGTGCAGCTCTTGCTGGGCCATACCAAGCTAGAAAGCACCGTGCGATATCTGGGGTCGAGGTTGACGAGGCGCTGGAAATCGCAGAGCAGACCGAAGTCTAGGTCCGATGCCCGGTGACCCGCTTGGACACAAAGGCGGCTCAGCCGCTGGAAGAGTGCAAGGGATTCCGCTTTGCGCCGCATTGCGGCCTTTCACTTGCCAGCAGTTGCCCTCGCACCCGGAACATGCCATCGTGGCCGACGGGTCCGGCACCAAGGTAATCCAAGTCGCAGCGATCGGGCGCTCTTTCCGTGCGGCCATGAGGGCCGCCGTTTCCCGGTAAATCGCTAGTGCTTAACGGTTCGCGCCTGGCCCATGGCCCTTTTAGTTGACATGTCAATAAATGATATGGCAATATAAACGAACGGTTGCTAAGCCAGTGCGCCTGTTGGACGCCGGACTTGCGTTGGTCACAAAAAGAACGAATGCGGTCAAAGAGAAATGGAACAGCCGATGCAAGGAAAGTGCGGCAACGCGGAAGCAGCTATGTCCGGCCAAAATTGAAGCGAATACATGAACACTCCTAAAGCAGAAAAGCAGCCCGTGCACGCTACCGGCGCATTAGCGGATGACTTCTATGCCGTTCTCGTCATGGCGTTGGCCAACCGCTTGCATCAGGGCGCCTCGAACTATTATCTGCGCTATTTGAATATTGGCCTGACGGAATATCGTTTGCTCCTGGCCCTCGGTAAAAACAATGGCGTGAATGTCGGTCAGGTCGCGGCAACCGCCGACCTCGACAAGGCAGCCGCGAGTCGTGGGCTAAAAAACCTCGAGCAGAACGGACTAGTTTCAATCGAGCAGACACGTCAGCGGGGACGCGCCGCAATAGTTACGCTTACTTCGGCGGGCACCGGTCTGCAGAAGAAACTTAAAGTAGCTTCTCAGCGCAGAGACAAAAGGTTCGTGAAAGGGTTCAGCGCGGCAGAGCTCGCTCAGTTCAAGGAGATGATCCACCGCTTGATGGGGAATGTCGAATATATGAATCAGGAATGAGAGCTAAACCGTATGTTCCCAAGTCGTGGTCTGGAGTACCAAGGTCAAAGCGGAACGGCGGTTCACAGGGCCGATGTTCAATCGGAAGCACAAGAGGGGCCGGCCGATAATTACTTAGACGAAGAGGAGATAAGACTATGAGTGAAGTGGCACAACTTAACACCGCGTACCAAAGGATTGATGTCAGGCCCATTACCGGAGTAATAGGTGCTGAGATTTTCGGCGTAGATCTGACCCAGCCGCTTAACGACGAAACCTGGCAGGAGATCCGGCGTGCATTTTATGAAAACCTCGTGGTGTTTTTTCCAAATCAGCCGCTCACCAATGAACAGCATATGGAATTCAGTCGCCGTTTCGGCGAACTGGTTGTTGTTCCGCAGTTGCTCAGTGTGGAAGGCACCCCCGAGCTCCAGATGATCAGGCGCGAAGCCACGGATACCGGGCGGGTCGTCGGCGAAAACTGGCATACGGATAGTACCTACCTTGAACGCCCGCCGGGTGCCGTCATCATGCGAGCGGTGAACGTCCCGGACTTCGGTGGCGATACCGGCTTTCTCAACGCTTATGTCGCCTATGAGACGTTGTCACCTAAGATGCGGGAGGTTCTTGATGGACTCAACGCGGTGCACAGCGCAACCAGGGTGTTCGGTTCCGCCTACCATGAAAACGCGCGAGGGAAGAAATTCAGCGCGAGTACCTCCCGTCAGGACCTCGACACCAACCTCGGCGACCGGGAGACTATTCACCCGATTGTTGCGACACATGCCGTTACGGGAAAAAAATTCCTCTACCTGAACAAGGTGTATGTGCAGCGGATTGAAGGAATGACGGAAGATGAAAGCCGCCCGCTGCTGAATTTTTTGTTTGAGCATCTTTCAAAATTCGAGTTTACATGCCGGGTCAGATGGAAGAAAGATCAACTGCTGATCTGGGACAACCGGTGCGCGATGCACAAAGCGATTTCAGATTATTCCGGTAAAGCCCGGCTGATGCTTCGTACAACGATAGCCGGCGAAAGACCGGCATAAACACGGAGCGTGCTCCACAAGCACGCAAGTCCCAGTAAATTATTACTAAAATGGTAGGAGACAACATGAAAAATTCGCTTCTTATATTCAAAGCTGCACTTTTGCTTGTGGCGGCTTCATCGGCTGTTGCCCAGGAATTTCCGAAACCGGGCAAACCGATCCGTGTCGTCGTTGGATGGGCTCCCGGCGGTCCGACGGACAGCCAGGCGCGTGTGATATCCCAGGAGCTCGGGGCACAGCTGGGCGTGACGGTCATTGTGGAAAACAAACCAGGCGCCAGCGGATTGATCGGTGCGCAGGACGTGGCGCGCGCAGAGGCTGATGGGCATACCCTCCTGTATACGGTCGATGGCTCAATGACGCAGACGCCGCACATGCAGAAAAATTTGCCGGTTGACCCGTTCAAGAACTTCACCCCGGTAGCGCGGACTGTGGCGGGCGGGGTGGCATTGGTGACCAGCACGACTTTGCCGGTAAATAACGCGCAGGAGCTCATCGCGTATGCCAGGAAGAATCCGGGTAAGCTGAGTTTTGCCTCGTTCGGGACAGGCACGGTATCCCATATTTACGGCGAAGTGTTGAAGCAAAATGCGGGTCTTGATATTGAGCATATTCCGTATAAGGGGAGTGCGGAAGCGCTCAAGGACCTCATTGCCGGCCGCGTTCAGATCATGTTTGATTCGCCGGCTCTGGCGCTGCAGCATGCCAAGGACGGCAAACTCAAGATCCTTGGGACTGCGGGCGAGAAGCGGCGGGCAATGCTGCCGGAAGTTCCGACGCTCCTGGAGCAAGGACTGAAAGGGTTCGAGCAGCGCAGCTGGAATGCGTACTTTGGTCCTGCCAACATGCCTCCGGCGGTGCTGCTAAAGCTCAATGCAGCGATTACCAAGGCGACCAATTCACCCGAGGTCACCAAGAAACTGAACTCGATGGGCTTTGAACCGCTGAGTGAGACGGCTCCTGACTTCGCCAAGGTCCTCAAATCGGACCATGAACGTTGGGGCGAGTACATCAAGCGGGCGAATATCAGCCCCCAATAATGGTCGGCAAGCTTTTCGTCGTGAGTGGAGCGAAGGAATCTCACTTCAAGGCCCTCACGCAACGTGTACGTGAATTTATCGATTCTCGTACACGGCCCTTTCGTAGGAAGTTTGATAGCGTTGACGATTGACCTATCTCTGAATTGAGTGATCGCTCAAGTAAGACAGACAAGACTGGACCGGCAACTTAGGCACCGCGCAGGGATAAGTTGGTCAATTTTGCTGGCCGTAGCGGGCGCGTTGCAGAGAGCCTGTTCTTCTTTTTTCTTACGAACGTGTTGCTCGTCGTCGCCATAGCTCGCTATGGCTCCTCCTCACGCCTTGCACCGCATCCCGCGACGGCCGCCAAATTGCCCAACTTATCCCTGCGCGGTGCTAAGAATTTATCCGTAAATAATATTTATTTCTAAAGGTACTTTTCTAAATGTGATGATCGCGGCGGCGAGCTGGTTCAGCGCAACATAGCTCCGATGAAGCTTCTCATATCGGACTAATAATTTGCGAAAC
>JAQGMD010000272.1 GCA_028292565.1 Burkholderia sp.
CGGCGAGCACCATCTTGAAGCCGTTGTAGTCGGGGGGATTATGGCTGCCGGTCACCATGATGCCGGACTGCGTATCGAGCACCTGGGTGCCGAAGTACAGCACCGGCGTGGCGACCACGCCGAGGTCTATCACATCGACACCGGTGGACTGCAAACCGGCCGCCAGCGCCGCTGTCAGTTCCGGACCCGACAAACGTCCGTCGCGGCCGATGACGACTAACTGTTGGCCCTTCGCGCGCGCGGCCGAGCCGAATGCCTGGCCGATTTGTTTTGCGACCGACGCATCCAGCGTCTTGCCGATGATGCCCCGGATATCGTAGGCCTTGAATATACTTTGGGAGAGAGTCAGCACGTTAGGTTGATATGTTTTTTGAAACAACCGGAGTTGAAATTATTGTCTTCAGGAGGAACAATCCCGGGCGATCGGCCCGGGATTGTTCCTGTCGTCTCACGCCACCAACTCGTCTAGCGCAGTTCCGGCGAAGCACCTAGCAGCGGATAGTCGGCATGCTGGTTGCGATTGCGTCCGTAGGTATAGCCGTAGCCATAGCGGCCCGGGCGCATTTTCAGGTCGTTGAACAACACGCCCTTGGCTTCCAGGCCAGCCTGACGCAGACGCTTCATCGACTCGCTGATCTCGCCCGGCGTGGTCACGCCCGCACGGGTCATGATGTAGATCGCACCTGCATGGGCGCCGATGATCATCGTATCGGCGACCGCCAGGATCGGTGTCGCATCGACCAGCACCAGGTCATACCGCGCCGACATCTGTTGCAGGATGGCGCCGAAGTCCGGGCGCAGCAGCAATTCGGCGGGGTTCGGAGGCAAGGTGCCCGTCGAGATGAAATCCATGTTCGGGATGACACCGTGATGGATCACCTGGTCGACAGTGCGCGCACCGGCGATCGCATCGGACAAGCCGTCCTGCCGGCCAAAGCCGAAGTACAAGTGCAGGAGGCCGTTACGCAGGTCGGAGTCGATCAGCAAGACCTTCTTGCCGGTGGCCGCCATGATCGCAGCAAGGTTGGCCGAGACGAAGGACTTGCCCAGCCCCGGCGTGGCGCCACTGATAACCACGATGTTGTTTTTGAACTGTGGCAGCGAGAACTGCAGCGCGGTGCGGAAGTTGCGCAGGCTCTCGATCGCCGCATCGGTCGATGACACGCTCGCCAGCAATGGCACCTTCTGGTGACGCGAGTGCACCTGCTCGTACAACTCCTTCTGCTTCTTGCTGTGCGGGATGGTTGCAAACACCGGCAAACCCGAAACGCTTTCGACCTGATCCGGACTGTCGACACGGCCGTAGAACGATTTCCTGAAGAACGCAAGCAGCACACCGAGAAACAGTCCGCCCAGCGCGGCAAGCGCGAGGATCACAGGACGGTTCGGCTTGACCGGTCTTTCAGGCAGCATAGGCGCGTCAACCAGGCGCACATTGCTGACCTTGCCGACCGATGCCAGCCTCAACTGGTGGGCTGTATTCAGCAATGATGTGTACAGGTCGGTATTGACCTTCACTTCACGCTGCAGGCGCAACAGGTTTTGCTCGACGATCGGCAGCGACTTGATGTGGGAATTCATGGCCTCGATCTGGCCATTGATTTCCTTCAGCTGGCTGTCGACGCCCTGCACCACCGGATGGTCCGGCATGAAACGGGCTAACGCTTCGATCCGCTTCTGCTGCAACTCCATCTTCCGCAGCTTGGCGGCGGAGGATTGCTGCAGGCTCAGCTTCGATTCCTCGCCCAGGTCGATGGTGCCGTTGGTATTGCGGAATGCGTTGTATTTGGCCTCAGCCTGTTCCAGCTGTACCTTGATCTCGGGCAGTTGCTTGTTCAGGTAAGCCAGCGACTTCTCGGCTTCTTCCGACTTGCGCGAAGCATTCTGCTTCACGTATTCCTTGCCGATTTCATTGAGCACGGCGTGGATCATGTGCGGGTCCGAACCCTGCAGCGTGACGCCGATGACGCCCGACTGCTTGCCGCCCTGTTCGGCGACGCTCATCGATTTCTGGATGCTTTCGATGGTGCCGAGGCGTGAACCGCGTGTCAAAAAGAATTGCGCACCCGGTTTGCCGTTCAGCTGGTCGACACGCAGTTCAATATTACCCTTCGGCGTCTCGAACGCCAGCGGTGAACCGACCTTGCCTTTCAGTTCCAGGTTCTCATCTTTCTGGTTCAGGCGGAACTGGCCAACGCTCTCGACCGTGAGAACGAACTCCTTGTTCTGCAGCGACTCGGGAACATTGAACACGCCTACATCAACCTTTTCCGCACCCCATGCCCAGCCGCCGAAACCGAACAGGCCCGGCTCTGAGACTTTGGTGTTGTGGCTGGCCAGCCAGGATCCGATGACAGGGAAATATTTCGGCTGTGAGTGGATGTACAGTCGCAGGTTATCGGTTGCACGCGAAACCACCATGCGTGAATTGACGAGCTGCATTTCCGACAGCGCAGAGGTTTTGACCTCGAACATCGAATTGAGGTCACCGATGATGTTCTTCGATTCCCTCGTGCCCTCTTCCTCGACATGGATCAGCATGTTAGCTTCATACACCGGGGTGGCAAGGAATGCATAGCTTGCCCCGAACAGGGTGACGATGAAGGCGATGGTGGCAATCAGCCAACGATTGTCCCAGAGGACATCGAAGTAGGTCGCCAACTCCGGCTCATCCGGAACCGGCGGGGCAGCGGGCCCTGTCAACTGGGGTATGGAATGATTGATCATAGGTTTATTTGCTTGTGGTTAGTACATACATATATTTCAACTCTGCATCCGCGGTTATCCGTGGAGCGGCCCCTGGCTTGTTTTTATTGGGGGGCTATCGCAGATGCAGTCAGCGCGCGACGTGAGACCGTCAGCGCACCCCCTTTACCTCGGTGGAGCCATCGGTGAGACCGCTCCCACGGCTCCGGACAACGCGCTCGGCAGAATCAGGCTGATCGCACGGTGCCAGTTCGCCAGTGGCGTCGCGGCGACATACACGACGTCCTTGGGATTGAGCTCAAAGCCCTCGGCCATGGCCAGCGCGCCCGGCTGCCGTCCATCCAGCTGATAAACAACCTGGTCGGACCCGTTCTTGCGAACGACATAGATCTGGCTGCCGTCGCCGCTCAACGGGTTGACGCCGCCCGACTCGCCCAGCGCTTCATTGAGCGTCAGGCGTCCGTTATACATAGGCAGCGCCCGCGGACTAACCACTTCACCCGACACGAACACTTTGCTTTCGTCGCGTGAACGAACGCGAACCACGTCTCCGTCTGCCAGCAGGATGTTGGCGGGGTTGACGCCACGCTGCACCAGCTGCGGCATGTTGATTGCGTAATTGGTGCCGCCCCGGTTGACCACCACCTGGCTCTGGTCGCCGGTCGGCAGTACGCCGCCGGCACGGTTGATCGCTTCAACCAGGGTCATCGGAATATCGTTGATCGCCTGCAGGCCCGGGTTCTTCACTTCGCCGTCGACATAGACGCGCTTGCTGCGGTAGGCCTGCACGCGTAAGGTCACCTTCGGTTGCCTGATGTACTTTGCCAGCTTGCCTGCCAACTGTGTGCGCGCCTGCTCTTCGGTCAGGCCGGCAACCTTGAGCGGACCGGCATACGGAAACTGGATCGTGCCGTCATGATCCACCGGGAAGCCGGCAGGCGGTTGGATGGCGGCGGCGACGTCTGCGCCCGCGGCGCCAGGACCCGCAATGCCGGTCGCGGCATTTGTCAGCTCCGGGTGATCCCAGACCACGATCGACAGCACATCTCCGGCGTCGATTTTGTATGACGTCGCCTTGCTAAGCAGCTTGCTGATATCCTGGCTCGTCAGCTTCTCGCGGAGTTCCCTTTCCGACTTCACCAGCGTCGGCGTGATCGGCTTCAGTACCGCGTTGCCCGCGTCGCTGCTTGCTGCAGCGCTGGAACCGGAAGTCTGGTAGGCATTACCCGGGTTGAAATTGAGGCCGGGGGCGGCGGATTGACATGCGGCCAGCCATGGCAACACTACCACCACACTCCATTTTTTAAGAGACGCTTTGGAATAGAGGCGCATACGATTACTCCACTTGATTAGGTACAACCTGCCATGACATGGCAATTGCGGTGTTGAAAGACCCTCGTTTCGAGAGATAAGCAGCATGGCGATGCAGACATTTTTTGCGGACCATTTGTTGTATCGCCTTAAACGTTTCGTTGCCTGTCGACTACTGGTCACTTATCCGAACTACAACTCTACGTAACCCCTTCTACCCTGTTTTGACACGTATCAACTTGGAACAAAATAGGACTTCCACGTACTAAGGGGCGTTGCACAGCCAGTACACACGCCGCTTTCCGCCTTGCGCGAACGCGAGAACAGATTCGGGAGTGTGACTAACAGTTCACATCCGAGAAGAAAGATATGCTGAAACACGACACACTTCCTTGCGTAAAAGCATGCGTCGGGTCGGCAACATTTAAGGAAAATTAAGCTCGGGGGCGTACCGCGCGCCGGACGGCGCGCGGGGAAGGAAAATCATGCTTCGCGCAAAGTTTGCAGGGGCGGTTTGTTCAGCACATTGCGCAGTCCGACCGCGCCGCCGATGAAAGCGCAAACCGCGCCGACGAACAGTCCGGCCAGCCACACCAGTGGTGTGAACGACCATTCGAAATTGAAAACATACCGGGCTAACGCCCAGCCGACCGCTGCGGCGCCGGTCGCGGCAAGGATTCCCGACAGTCCGCCGACCAGCGCGAATTCGATCCATTGCGCCTGCGACAGTTGCTTGCGCGTCGCACCCAGCGCGCGCAACAGGCCTGCTTCGCGCATGCGCTCGTCCTGCGAACCGACCAACGCCGCATACAGCACCAGGATGCCCGACGCCAGCGTGAACAGGAACAGGAACTCCACCGCAACCACGACCTGGTCGAGCACGTTCTGCACTTGCCGGATCATGCTGCCGACATCGACTACGGTCAGGTTAGGGAAATCGCGCGTCAGCTGATGGGCGAATGCGGCCTTCGATTCGGGCAGGTGGAACGCCGTAATCCAGGTTTGCGGCATCTGCTCCACTGCTACCGGATTGAGGATGACGAAGAAATTCACCCGCATCGAACCCCACTCCAGCTTGCGCAGGCTGGTCACCTTGGCATCTACCGGCTGCCCCGCAATATCGAACCGCAGCTTGTCGCCAAGCTTCAGCTTCAGGGTTTTGGCCAGCCCCTCCTCGACCGATGCTTCGGGCACGGTACTACCCTTTCCGTACCAACTGCCGGCGACAATGCGGTTCTGCGGCGGCACCTCGGTCATCGTGGAAAGATTGAATTCGCGATCCACCAGCCGCTTGGCGCGGTCTTCAATATAGGTGGTTGCGGTGATCGGCGTATCGTTCACCTGGATCAGGCGGCCGCGTATCATCGGGTATAGCATCGGCTTGCCGTTGCTGTTGCCGGCGAGGCGCGCTTCGATCTCCGCCTTCTGATCAGATTGGATATTGATGACGAAGCGATTGGGCGCATCGGGGGGCGTCGACTCGCGCCACGCATTGATGAGGTCGCCACGAACCACCGTCAACAGCAGCAAGGCCATCAGGCCCAACGACAGAGCGACGATTTGTACGACGGAGGCGCCGGAGCGTCGCTGCAATGCAGTCACCGCAAAACGCCAGCCGGGATGCGCAATGGCGCCGCGCAACGGACGCAATGCCCTGAGAGCGGCCCATCCAACTGCGGCGAAAACCGCAAACCCACCGAGAAACCCGGCGGCTGTCAACAGGCCCAGCGTCGGATTTCCCGCCTGCCACAGCAACAACGCGATAAAGGCCAGCAAACCGAGGCCATAGGTCGCCACTGTCATCGGCTGGGGCGGATCCTGCTCACGCCGGATCACGCGGTTATGCGGCACATTGCGCAACTGCAGGACTGGCGGTATCGCAAAGCCGATCAGCAACAGCAGTCCGGTCGCCACGCCCTGCAATGCGGGCAGGAAGGTCGCTGGCGGCAATTCATTGGTCACCAGGCTACCCAGCCAGTTGAGCAGCACGAAATGCGCAGCGAAGCCGAACAGTACGCCGAGCAGGCTGCCCACCAATCCAACAACGGAAAACTCGATCAGGTACAGCGAGGTCACCTGGTTTTGCGTGAGGCCAAGGCAACGCATCATCGCGCAGGCATCGATATGTCGCAGCATGAACCGGCGCGCCGCCATCGCTACCGCCACTGCGGCAAGCATTGCTGACATCAATCCCACCAGCGATAAAAATTGCTCGGCGCGGTCGAGGGTGGCCCGCATTTCCGGACGCCCTGATTCGAGGGACTCAAGGCGCACCCCCTTGACGTTGTTGCGCTCGATCTCGGCCTGCACCCATTTCTGGAAGACGCTGATCCGGTCGGGCTCACCCGCCACCAGCATTCGATAGGTCACGCGCGATCCGGCCTGGATCAGGTTGGTCGAAGGCAGGTCGGACAGGGGCAGCATCACGCGCGGCGCAAAATTCATGAACGAAGCGCCGCGATCCGGTTCGACCGCGATCAGTCTGTCGATCCTGAAACTCCGGTCGCCGAGGCCGATGCTGGCGCCCATGGGAACGTTCAAAGCCGACAAAACATTCGCATCGACCCATACCGTCCCCGGTGCGGGAACCTCACGCGTTTCGGCGTCCTTGCCACCAGGCGATGCCACGACTTTCAGGCTCCCACGCAATGGATAGCCCGGCGACACGGCCTTGATCGACGCCAGTTGCGACACCGCTTTTTCGCCCTCGCCCGCGACCGCCATGCTCGGGAACGCAACGGTGTCGGCCAGTTTCAGTCCACGCCTGGCTGCTTCTGCCCGCCATGCGGCGTTGACGGGTTGATCCGCGTTGATCACGAGGTCAGCGCCTAGCAACTGGTTCGCATCGCGATTGAGCGCCGCTCGCATGCGGTCAACAAAGAAACCTACCGAGGAAAGGGCCGCGACGGCGACGATCAGCGCAACGAGCAGGAACCGTAGTTCGCCCGCGCGCCAGTCGCGCCGGGTCATGAGTAGCGATTGAATAAACATTAACAGCCCGGGAAAAACAGAACTCAAACAGGAGAGCGCGCGAAGGTGACGCCCTCCTTGCGCATGGTGACCGCTATTCTACGCCGTCCTCACCCTCGGGCTCTCTCCGAGAAATGGAGCGGGTCCTAAGCACTGAGCCTGTGAAAAAGCCATCGCAGGCCGCGCCACAACTTTGGCAGCAACCACAGTGCAAGGAGGAAGAACGCGGCCAGGAAGGCAAACAACAGCCACGGATGGAAAAATGCCGCCCACAAGGCAGCGACCACCGCCGCGTCTTCCGACAGGGAAGCCGCCCAGTTGCTGAATGGTTCAGGCGATGTATTGATCAACGCACGGCTGCCTGCCTTGGTCGCATGGGCGCCGGCGGCAAACGTGCCTCCCAGCAGCGCGGCCAGCGTGCTCCATGCAGGATCCATGTCGCCCAGCGCCGCAGCGCCAAGCACCGCGCCCGCCGGGATGCGTATGAAAGTCTGTATCGCATCCCACAATGAGTCGAGCCCGGGCACTTTATCGGCGAGGAATTCGACCAGCAACAGCAGTCCGGTCACACCCATTACCCAGGGCGACTCGAGTATTTGCAACGTTGATGGCAAGTCTATCCATCCATTGCGGCCGAACCAGCCTGCCATGAATAGCGCCATATACAGCCGGATGCCGCTGGCCCACGAAAGGCCGCCGGCCAGTGCGGCTGCGGAAAGTGTTTCAGACATGCGAGTCTCGGTCTAACCAGGCCACACCCAGTACGATCGGCAGCGTGGCGTCTCTCATCATGATCCTCTTTTTATAACGCGGACAACCAGAAATTCCGTGACTGACCGATGCCCATGCGCGGCTTGCAGCGATATGGCCGGTCGTCCGGATGCGTTTTCCAATTTTACACAATAGGGCACTATCAGGTGCCGCTTCGGAATTGCCTTTTGCCGAACAGCATGGGGATCATGATTGTCGTACCTCAACCTCCGTATCGATTACCCCCTGAAACCTTTCCGGTCTCAGGGATAGATGGGTGCATCGGGCAAGCGGTTATTGCCTGCGAGCGATAAATCCGCCGACTACCGTCTGGCCGGTCCCTGCGTTCGACAGTGTAAACGCGCCGCCGACTTCCGCCGGACCGCCGGTGCCCGGCCCGAAGTAGCGGCCGCTGACGCCACCCTGCACGGTGCCGTTATTCACCGTCCCGGTCAGATAATTCGCGACGCCCTCTCCGGCCGCACCCATCTTCGTGTCGGCGTTAAATGAAGCGGCCGCCACCGGTGTTCCCGCCGCATTGTAGGTCTGCGTGTTCTGTATCGATACGTGGACGTTGCGCGTTGCGAAGTCCACTGTCAATACCGCTGCGCCCCAGAATACCGCCGGGTCTTCCTTGCCGTTGCTGCTATGCCAGCCATAAGCGATGCCCGAGTAGCTGGCTGTCCCTGTCGAGGGAACGGTCGAAGGATTGGTCACGTCGCCAAACGCGACGATGCCCCGCCGGATCTTGGTATGTTCGTCAGTTGCGCCCCATTCATGGATCTGGACGGTATCCTGCGTGATCCATGTGCCGAGGTTGCCATAGGTGTAGCTCCAGTTCTCAAAACCACGATAGCCCTTCGAACCGGGGAAAGGCACCCCAAAGCCGCTGCCGCCGGCCAGCCACGTCGGGTTGCCATTATTGGGCTTGCCGTTACCGGCATGGACGTCACCTTCCCCATGGAGGCGCACTGCGGACGACCAGTCGGGTGTCCGTTCCCCTGTACGCCAGCTTCCCGGCTTGTACACGGGTCCGATTGTCTCGGTAGTGCACTCTTGGGGCTGCGCGCAGCGCGGAGGATTGTCCGGACCGCGCGGAAAGTAACGGTTATTGGCATAGTTCGCCTGCGTACCGGCAGTGCCTTTGTCCGCATAGTCATAGAAGGTGAGGTCCGTGGTTGGCGGCAGCGCAATCGAACTGATGTTTCCGTTTGCATCCATCACGACCCGACCCTGAGTCTTATCGAATAGATCGATGATCGGAGGACGCTCGGTCTTGCTATCCCATGTGAGTCCGAGATCGCGCAGCAACAGCGCCGGCTTCGATACCGCACCGCCGGCATCCTTCGCCAACCTGAACTCCGCAACGCCCCTGGATGTTGGCCCGGAGGGAGCCAGGCCAAACGCCAGCCCCGGCTCGGTAATCGGTTTGACCAGGTCACTGGTCGATATGCCATATACTTGCACGCCGGATCTGGTCAGTGCCACGCCGTTTTCCCTCTTCAGGACCTCTGCGCCGCTGCACTGGACTCCCGCACCCTCAACGCAGGACATGGTCATTGGCGCGGCCACCGGGCCGGGCGACGGAACGTTGACCAGCGGAGGTCCGGATGCCGGCGGAGTGACCACGACGGGAGGCTCGCTCGTCGGAGCGCCGCCCCCGCCCGCAGGACTCGGCCCGCCCTGTGTGTTACCGGTTCCGGTTCCCGCTGTCGGCGCATCGGAGCCTCCGCCCCCACCGCCTCCGCATGCGGACAACAGGCTTGCGAGTATCAGTGCTGAGCAAAGTGGCTTGACGTTCAGTATCGGTAAATTCATTCCGGGCCTTTCATTCACGATAGCAAGACATCTATTGATGTCGTTGTGGTCACAAATGTTCCGATGCTTCGTTACAAGGGACATTGATCGGCATTAAGCCAGGCTTGTTCTTGTCGTAAATGTGGCGCAGGCGCAGAAGATAGTGAACAGCAACAGTTGCCGCATAAAAAAACCGCCCGTAGGCGGTTCGTGCTATGGAACTTTTCCGCAACGGAATCACTGCGCGAAGTAGGCGTCTACCTCTTTCAGATATTTTTCTTTCGCCGGCGCATCGAGAAATGACGCGGCGAAACTGTCACGCGCCAGTTGCTGTGCGTGACGGCGATCAAGCGCCAGCGCTTCGAAAGTTTCGATGAAGTTCTCATTGATATAGCCGCCGAAATAGGCGGGATCATCCGAGTTGATGGTGACGGTCAACCCGGCATCCAGCAGCCTTCGCAGATTATGCTGCAGCATCTTGTCGAATACGCGCAGCTTGATATTGGATAGCGGGCACACAGTCAGCGCTATCTTGTCGCGCGCCAATCGCTGCGTCAGCGCAGCATCTTCCAGGCACCGCACGCCATGGTCGATGCGCTCCACGCACAACACGTCTAGCGCTGTTTCGATATATGCCGGCGGTCCCTCCTCACCCGCGTGGGCAACGAGATGCAAGCCGAGCTCGCGGCAGCGCGCAAATACCCGCGCAAATTTTTCCGGGGGATGTCCGCGCTCGGAAGAATCCAGCCCCACTCCGATGAATTTGTCTCGGTATGGCAGCGATTGCTCCAGTGTGGCGAAAGCCTCTTCCTCCGAAAGGTGACGCAGGAAACACATGATGAGCGCGCCGCTCATCCCAAACTGCGATTGCGCCTGCTGCAGCGCCCCGTGAATGCCATTGATGACCGTGGCAAAGCTGACGCCGCGTTCCGTGTGCGTCTGCGGGTCGAAGAAAATTTCCGCATGGCGCACGTGATCCGCATGAGCCCGCTGCATGTACGCCCAGGTCATATCGAAAAAATCCTGCTCGGTCAGCAGTACGCTTGCGCCGGCGTAATAAATATCGAGGAAGGACTGCAGGTCGGTGAACGCGTAAGCGCGCCGCAAATCCTCCACTGACGCATAGTTCAGTTTGACCTGGTTGCGTTGCGCCAGCGCGAAAATCAGTTCAGGCTCAAGCGAACCTTCAATGTGGATATGCAGTTCCGCCTTCGGCATGTTCAGCAAGGCATTGCGCAGGGTGGCATCCATCTTCTTCCTTTGTCGTCAATGGCGAATTCGTAATGCCATGATTTTACGACCAGAAGCGGATAGGCGTGTTTTTCTGCCCTACATGGTGGCCCCGCGCCGCTGGTCGGCATGGGTCTTTTCGTACATCTCCTGGCACGGTGCGCACCGCTCGGCGGTGGGCTGCGCCAGCAGGCGCTCATACGGGATCTCCGTTTCGCAGTCGATGCACTGGCCGTAGGTGCCTTTATGGATGCGGTCGCGTGCCGCCTCGATCGAGCGCAGCTCCGCCAGGTCGCGCGTGGCGGATGCATTTTCGAGGTCCTGCTCGAGGCTGGCGAAGGAAGCGTCGCCGGGATCAGGCGCTTCGCTGGCGATAGTCCTGTAGTCTTCATCGGAAAGATCGCGATTCAGGTCGCCGCGCAACGCTCTTTCCCGTTCATTCAACAGTTGTTCGATTTGCGCGAGTTGCTCCTGGGTCAGGTTTGCCATAGTCATTCTTCCCAAAAAAGGACTGCAGATGGCGGACATTGCGCCGGCATGTGACAAGGCGTCGATCGCCGCGGCTGAACCGGGAGTCGAGCAAGCGCCTGGCAGGTTGTAGACGAGGTAACGCCATAACTAAACCAGAGCAATTCCCGCGCCCAGCAAAACGGGCAAGGTCTTCGGATGCATCACCGCCCGGATCAGCGGCAATTTTTACCGCTTCAATGCGCGTTTTTGCAAGGCGTACGGTGCCATTCGGCCGGTGTCGAAGATGGGTCTGCATGAGCAGGAATTAGGTCATACAATGTTTTTCATCCCGACCTGGCATAGGCCGTGCCCGTGTCGTGAACCGGCTGGACGGCCTGCGCAAAGTCGGCCAAACGGATAAAGTACGAAAGATGGAAATTTTGGAGACGGGTAATGGCGGTGATTAACATCTCGTTCAGCGAAGATGAGTACAGCAGGTTAAAGGAAGAACATAAAAAAGTGGTCGCGCGGGCAAAGCACGACCTCACCACGTTGCCGCCTACCTTTGAGGAATGGATCGCGACCCGCGCCGCAAACAGCAATGATGCGACGGCGAGCGATGCCGGACTGGACGACGTGCGCGCTTTCAATGTGATCGAGAAGCTGATTACGAGCCTGCGCCTGCACGGATTCGGACTCGCCCATCTCGGCAAACAGGACATCCCGCCGGCGGAGGCCGCACGCGAACTGGCAGAGGCCATCGTCAGCGACCTGAACCTGTCGCAGCAGCAAGCACGACGTATCCAGGAGGTAGTCGAATACTATTCAAAGGGAGCAAAGGAAATTGCGGATGCCGGCCAGGTCGGGGTCACGAACCGCACTTACGGCGCGCTGCACGAAGCCTTTCGCGATCTGGTCGACCGTGCCGATAAATCGGTTGACCGCATCGGCGAAGAACGCGCGATCGGCCGCGTCGAAGGTGCGATCGCCATCCTTGTCAACGTTCATGTGATGGACCGCCAGGCGGCGAAGGAAAAAACAGAAGCATTCAAGGCACAGGCACGCAACCCGAAAAAGCGTTCCGGGTAGACGCTCGCCGAAGGAGTGTTCTTATGAATTTCGGAATCAACCAGTTCGGCGTAACGCAATATCCCGACAACGACGCACGCCGGTTGTTTGTGCTGCTATCGGCGATCGACCTGCTGGAGCGACCGACAGTATCCGCGATAGCCGATCTCACCAGCCTCGACAGGGAAAAGATCGATGACGACGTCGCGAAACTGCGCGAGCAATACGGTGTGGCGCTGCTCAAGGTCGGCGACGTATACCGCATCGATTCATGGGGTGAGGTACTCCGAAAAAACGGCGTGAAAAAGTACCTGAAACCCTGAAACGGCGGCAGGCTGCCGCAATCCGTTCCACGCGCGATTACACAAGTTTCCCGCTGGTTCGCTCGTCTCAAAAATCCACATCTCCGCACTCGGGCTTTGCGATGCCGCAAAGTTATGGTTTCTTCTTTGCCTACAATTTCCCTTGGGAAGGAATACGCCTGCTCGTCACACCACTTCAGTCACGAGCAAATCCAAAACAAAAAGAGGTCAAACCGATGACATTGGCGCGATGCAGAAAATGTGGAAAGATAGCTAGCACCGCCGCCAAGACCTGCCCCCATTGCGAGGTGCGGAATCCCACCAAAAAACCGGCCGGCCCGTTGTTCAGGCTCATGGCCGCGTTTGTCGGAGTCGCACTGGTCGTCGTGGCGGTCGAGTCGTCGGGTTTGCGTAGCAGCCTGGCCGAGGCAAAAATCGAACTCCCGCGCGTTCCGCTGCCTACGAACTCCTCCTCCGAATCCCCGGGCAAGAAGCGCGAGAAGCATCGCTTCAGTGTGACCGCGGCACTGGCAACGACCATCAAAAAATCGACAGACAACCCGAATTCACTGGTATGGGAACGAATCATGTCCGATGACGACGCCGGCGTCGTCTGCTTCGAGTATCGGGTGAAAAACAGCCACGGCGAGTACAACCAGGAATTTCTTACCTACATCGACGGCAAGGCGAGCGAGGCACCGGAGGACTGGAACAGATATTGCGCCGGCAAAAAGCTGAATAACATGATTCGCGTCCGGGACGCTGTGTAAACTAGCTGAACAAAGCGAGGCCCGATAATTCAATCATCGGGCGGTCCGATTACCTTGGCAGGCAAGCCATATCGTCGCCCGGTTTGAAATGCTTGTCGCTGATACGGAATTTCTGACGCCTGTCCCCCATCAGTTCGCGCAGCTCCTTGATGCTGATATTGGATACCTCGTGCATCCGGATCAGCAGCGCTGCCCCAACCGGCAGGCGCCCGTGCCGGATCTTGCTGATCAGCGGCGGAGCCACCTCGAGCGCACGCGATAACGCAGCGTCGTTCTTCAGGTTGAGCCGTGCAATGAGGGTATTGAGCAGGCGGTTGGGGTCGTATCGCACCACAGGCGGCGTTGCATCATTCGACATCACCGGTTTGCCTGGCTCGAGCTGATTGGGCTTGGGATCGTTGTTCATGATGGACTAGACTCGTTGTAAGTAGGCAATATTGCCTCAAGGCATGCCATTGTTGACGAGGAAAGCGTCCGGTGTCTCTCAACAATTCTCAAGTTGCGTTGCGTGTTGCACGCACGGAAAAACGTGGCGGCACGGCGGTTCCAAGCGGGAAAACGGGGAAGTCGAACGATGGATCTTGCAGAACAATTCAGGCTTGCTGTTGCATGTCCTGAACTATTTTTGATTCTCGCGGAGGCGGTGTCAGTAGAATGGCAGTCCAAAGTTCTCCAGCACAGTCCGTCAATTTAACCTAATAATTTATCCGTAAATAATATTTATTTCTAAAGGTACTTTTCTAAATGTGATGATCGCGGCGGCGAGCTGGTTCAGCGCAACATAGCTCCGATGAAGCTTCTCATATCGGACTAATAATTTGCGAAAC
>JAQGMD010000310.1 GCA_028292565.1 Burkholderia sp.
ACTTCCGATGCGAACGAGGAAAGCTGGTCCACCATCACGTTGATGGTGTTCTTCAATTCGAGAATCTCGCCCTTCACGTCCACCGTGATCTTCTTGGACAAGTCGCCGTTCGCCACCGCAGTCGTGACGTCCGCGATGTTACGCACTTGGCCCGTGAGGTTCGATGCCATGAAGTTCACGTTATCGGTCAAATCCTTCCAGGTCCCGCCGACGCCCGGCACGTATGCCTGGCCGCCGAGCTTACCTTCCGTACCCACCTCACGCGCCACCCGCGTCACTTCCGATGCAAACGATCGCAACTGGTCCACCATCGTGTTGATGGTGTCTTTCAATTGCAGGATCTCGCCGCGCACGTCCACGGTAATCTTTTTCGACAAGTCACCGTTCGCCACCGCGGTGGTCACCTCCGCGATGTTACGCACCTGCGACGTCAGGTTACCCGCCATCGAGTTCACCGAGTCGGTCAAATCTTTCCAGGTACCCGCGACACCCGGCACGTTCGCCTGGCCGCCAAGCTTACCTTCCGTACCCACCTCACGCGCCACCCGCGTCACTTCCGATGCGAACGAGCTGAGCTGGTCCACCATCGTGTTCGCGGTCGATGCCGCGCGCAGGAACTGGCCTTTGAGCGGACGTCCATCGACATCGAGCGCCATCGTTTGCGACAGGTCGCCTTTCGCCACCGCACCGATGACACGCGCCATTTCAGTAGTCGGGCGCACCAGGTCATCAATCAACGCGTTGACCGATTTGACAATCGTTGCCCAGCCGCCCGACACATTCATCACGGAAGCGCGTTGCGTGAGGCGCCCTTCGCGTCCCACGACCTTGCTGACGTCGGCGATTTCCTCCGCCATGTGCTGATTGGTTTCAAGGATGTCATTGAGCGTATCGGCAATCTTCCCCGCCATGCCGGTCCAGTCGGACGGCATCCGGGTGGAAAATTCCCCCTTCTTCAAGGCGGTCAGTGCTGAAAGCAGGGCCTTCACATCCAGCTCATCGGTTGTCTCTGTTCTGGTATCCATGGAAAGTCTTCCTATTTCTAATTCGAGGTAATGTGCTTTTTTCAGGCGGGATCAACAGTAATGTTACATCAGCGGTGCCTGGTTTCCAGCAGGCGTTGCATGAGGTCGTCGGCCGCCATCGGCTCACTGAACAGGTAGCCCTGGTATTCATCGCAGCCCAGCGTCCCGAGCAAGGCCAGCTGTGCTTCGTTTTCGACGCCTTCCGCCACAACCCGCAGCGCCAGTGCGCGCGCCATGCTGATGATGGCGGATACGATTGCGGTTTCGCCCGGCTCCTCAGTCAGGTCGCGCACGAACGACTGGTCCACTTTGAGGATGTCGATCGGCAGCGCTTTCAACATGGAGAGCGAGGAGTAACCGGTGCCGAAATCGTCGATGGCGATCGTGATGCCGCTGTCGTTCAGTTCGTGCAGAACGGTCGATACCCGTTCGAGGTCACGCTCCAGCAATGATTCGGTAATTTCCAGCTGGAGGCAGGAAGGCGGCAGGCCATACGTCTTCAGCACGTTTCGTATCTTGGATGGAAACTCGGGCAGAAGTTCCGGAACGGTGACGTTGACGGCAACCGGGAATGACAGTACGGGGAAGCCGGCGTCGAGCCACTGGCGCATTTGCGCGCACGCGGCCGAAATGACCCAGTCGCCGATCTGGAGCGACAACCGGAGGTCGGTCGCCACGGAAATGAACTGCTCGGCCGCGATCAGGCCCTGCCGCGGGTGGCGCCAGCGTAACAACGCCTCAACGCCCGACACCCGACCGGAAGCGATTTCCACCTTGGGCTGGTAATAGAGTACGAACTCCTCCTTCTCCAGCGCGTGTTGCAACTCCTGCTCGAACTGGGCGCGCTCCTGCATTTTTTCGTTGAGCTCTTCGTGGAAAAACTGGACGGCGCCGCGCCGCTGCCTTTTGACGTGGTACATCGCCAGGTCGGCATTTTTCATCAATAACTGCGCCGTAGCGCCGTCCTGGGGAAAGGCGCTGATGCCGACGCTGGCCGAGGTCCGGACGATATGCATGCCGATCTCGTAAGGCTGTGCGAGCGAATGGGCGATTTTTTTCGCGATCTTGCTGACACCGGAGGTTCCTGGCAAGCCTTCGAGCAGCACGACGAATTCATCGCCGCCGAGGCGCGACACCATGTCTGTCTCGCGTACCGCATCATTGAGGCGGGCGGCGACCTGGACCAGCAGTTCATCGCCGACCTCATGTCCGAGTGTGTCGTTGATCGATTTGAATTTATCCAGATCCAGAAACAGCAACGCGAGCTGCTCTTCGTGCCGATTGGCGTGGGCGATTGCGTGTTCCAGCCGCTCGATCAGCGAGCGGCGGTTCGCCAGCTTGGTCAGCGGATCGCGCGTCGCCAGTTCATGCGCGCGCGCCTCTGCCTGCCTGCGCACGGCGACTTCCACTTCCAGCGCCGCATTGATCCGCTCGAGATCACGCATGCGCTGCACCCGCAAATCCTGGTTCAGTTCTTCCAGCTGCTGCGTCTTCTGCTGCAGCTCGATGCGTTGCTTTGCCAGCTCGACAAAGACCGCCACTTTCGACTGCAATATCTGGGGGATGATCGGTGTAAAAAGATAGTCCACCGCGCCTTCCTGATAGCCCTTCAGGCGATTGATCTCATCGGCGTAGTAGGCGGTAACGAAAATGATCGGCACCGAAGCCGACCGCGGATGGGAATGGATGGCTTCCGCCGCCTCGAAGCCGTCCATGCCAGGCATGCTCACATCCAGCAGGATGACTGCGAAGTCATTGTTGAGCACTTCGCGCAATGCTTCGTGGCCGGAGCGTGCGGTGACAATGTCATAACCGCGCCCGACCCCGTTGGTGCCGCTTAGCAGGCTGTGCAACGCCAGCAAACTGGCGGCATCATCATTCACGATAAGGACTTTGGGGATTATCACTTGTGTCAGCGGAGCAGGTTATCGGGAAATATCGTCAGCGTAGACTATCGATATTACGTAGGTGGTCTGTTCAACAAACTTGCCGGCGGAGCGTCACTGCGGGTAGAGCCACATTGCGGTCGGACCGCATAGACCGGCCATTTGAAAGCCGCCTGCCGGTTTATGCCAACCCGTCAACCTTGCCGATACGGGTTTCTTTTCTTTTCCGTATGGTGACCGTCGCTTTCGCCGGCATCTTCGGCCTTTCGTCGCTGGTCGTCAGTTTTCCGAGGCTGGAAAGGACATCGGCGAGCAACTCCGCATCCTCTTGCGACTCCGCGCTAGTCCCTTCCATCGGGATCGACACTCTCACCGTTGTCCCCTTGTCCGGTCCGTTTTCGATGATGAGTTCCCCGCCGAGGGAGCTGACTCGTTCCTTGATTCCGACCAATCCGAATGAATTGGCCTTGCGCCGGCAACCGGGGAACATGCCGACGCCGTTGTCGGCAACTTTCATGGAAAGTATGCCGTTGTCGCTATACAGCTCGATCTGCGCGCACGACGCCTGGGCATGACGCAGGATATTATTCAGTGACTCCTGCAGGATACGGAACAGCGCGGTTGCGCGCTCGTCATCGAGGATCAGTTCCTCTTCCGGCATCAACAGCTCGCATATGATTCCGGTGCGCCGCTGAAATTCCTTTACCTGCCATTCCATTGCGGCGTTCAATCCGAGGTCGAGCACCGTCGGCCTGAGATTGTTGATGATCAACCGCATTGCCTTCATCGTGCTGTCGATATGGTCAAGGACGGCGTGGACTTTCTTGTTGAGTATCGGATGGGTGGTGCCGGTGCGGGTGTGCAGCAGCGACACATCGATGCGCAGGGCGAGCAGGTTCTGCCCCAACTCATCATGGATCTCGCGCGCGATGCGCTTGCGTTCGTCTTCCTTGATCCGTTCCTGGTAGCTGGCAAGCTGGCGCAGTTCTTCGCGCGACTGGCGCAGCGCTTCCTCCGCCAGTTTGCGTTCGTTGATATGTTCCAGATCCTGCTTACGCTGTTCCTGCAGTTCAGTGTTCAGCTTGGCCAACTGCTCTGTCTGATGCTGGAGCTGCAGATTCTTTTTGGCGAGTTCGACAAACACCATCACCTTCGATTGCAGTATCTTGGGGATGATCGGTGTAAACAGGTAATCGACCGCGCCCTTTTGGTAGCCCTTGAGCTTGTTGATTTCGTCGGCGTAATGGGCGGTCACGAATATGATGGGAACGGACGCCGAACGCGGATGCGAATGAATCGCCTCCGCTGCCTCGAAGCCATCCATGCCCGGCATGCTCACGTCCAGAAGGATCACTGCGAAGTCGTGATTGAGCACCTGGCGCAGGGCTTCCTGGCCGGATCTCGCAACCACTACTTCATAATCATTCTCGTTGCTCGCGTAAGTCAACAAGCTGGTCAATGCCAGCAAGCTGGCAGAGTCATCGTTGACGAGCAGGACCTTGGGGATTAACAATTGTTCTGGTTTTGCATAAAAAGGTTCGCGCACACAAGCGCCGATCACAACGCCTCGATTCAGTAAAAGCGCGCAACTCCACTTGCTAACTGTCGGTAGGTTTTCCCAGTGGAACAGTATTTGTATTCTGGTCTAAAGCGGATTTCGGAACAACAAGAATTTTTGAGTATATGTAATCGGGTTTGATAAAGATCAAGGGCGATTAAGCGATAGACAACGAACTTTTGCGCAGTTACGACACAGGCAGCAGGATAACGCGGATAACCGGACCGGTTTCAAGTAACTATTACATTCGGTGCGGCCGGTTCGATGCGGCATTGTAGAGTGTTCCACAAAATAAAGCGGGCCGCGACGGAAACGGCCCGGGATAAGCGTTTTGCTTCAGCCCTGCTTTGCAGCCGCATAAGTAACCGTTTGCGGAGCGGCCGCAGGCATGCGATGGGGCTTGGTTGATTCCAGCCATTTGCGGATCCGGCTGGCATCGCCCAGCCGCGAGTCTTTGCCCTTCGAGTCAAGGAACACCATGACCACCGGCCGGCCATCGATCTTCGCCTGCATTAACAGGCA
>JAQGMD010000324.1 GCA_028292565.1 Burkholderia sp.
CCGTCGCGGGATGCGGTGCAAGGCGTGAGGAGGAGCCATAGCGAGCTATGGCGACGACGAGCAACGCAGCAACGCGCCCGCTACGGCCTGCAAAATTGACCAACTTATTCCTGCGCGGTGCCTAATAACCCAGTATGCGAATTCACGAGCTTGTCATATTGCTTTCATACCCCTGACATATTTCGCCCCGATACTTCGCTCCTCAACATTCACGATCGGCGGAGACCATGATCATTGAAATCAACGAGTTATCGAAGACGTTCAAAGGTGGCTTCCAGGCGCTGGACCGCGTTAGCCTGAAATTTAACCCCGGCGAAATGGTGGCGCTGATCGGCGCATCCGGCTCCGGCAAGTCCACTTTGCTACGGCATATATCCGGATTGATGCCCGGCAACGAGGGTATTAGCCATATCAAAGTAGGCAACAGGATCGTGCAACGCGATGGCGCAATCGAGCGCGGTATCCGTGCGACCCGCGCGGACGTGGGCTTTGTGTTCCAGCAGTTCAACCTGGTCGGCCGCCTGCCGGTGCTGACCAATGTGCTGTCCGGCGGCCTGGCGCGCATGCCCTTGTGGCGCAGCTGCACAAGACACTTCACGAGCGACGAAAAAGAATTCGGACTGGAAGCGCTGGCGCGTGTAGGCATTGCTGAGCACGCGTATAAACGCGCGTCGGCACTTTCGGGTGGTCAGCAGCAGCGCGCTGCGATAGCACGCACCATAGTCCAGAAAGCGAAAATCATCCTGGCCGACGAACCGATCGCCTCGCTCGATCCTGAATCCGCGCGGCGCGTGATGCAAACGCTGGCGGACCTGAACCGGCAAGACCGTACCACCGTAGTTGTGTCGCTGCACCAGGTCGACATGGCATTGCGTTTCTGTCCGCGTACCGTCGCTTTGCATCGCGGCCGCGTCGTGTACGACGGCCCATCGAATGCCCTGACCGCGCCCATGCTGCGCGAGCTGTATGGCGCGGAAGCGGAAGACATACTCAACACGAATAACACTACTCACGTCCAACCAGACACGCCGGTCGTCACCGGCTTTCATCGCCTGCCGGCATACGTTGCCGCAGCTGCATAAGTTTTAATAGCAAGGGAGATTCATCCATGTATCGAAAGCTTTTATCCGCTTGCCTGTTCGCTTCCGGAGCGACGCTCGCTCACGCCGATGACGCCATAAAATCGATCAACTTCGGCATCATATCCACTGAATCGTCGGCGAACCTGAAGCAGGATTGGCAGCCCGTGCTCGAAGACATGAGCAAGAAGCTCGGTGTCAGGGTCAACGCATTTTTTGCGCCCGATTATGCCGGCGTCATCGAGGGTATGCGCTTCAACAAGATCCAGGTCGCCTGGTTCGGCAACAAGTCGGCGATGGAGGCGGTGGATCGCGCCAACGGCGAAATTTTTGCGCAAACGGTCAACAGCGACGGCTCGCTGGGCTATTACAGCCATATCAGCGTGCATAAAGACAGTCCGTACCACAAGCTCGAGGATGTGCTGAAGAATGCGAAGAGCCTGAACTTCGGCATCGGCGATCCGAACTCGACATCCGGCTTCCTCGTGCCGAGCTACTATGTATTCGCGCAGAACGGCGTTGACCCGAAAACCGCCTTCAAGACCGTACGCAGCGCCAACCATGAGACCAACATCATGGCGGTCGCTAACAAGCAGGTCGATGCCGCGGTTCATAGCTCAGACGTGCTTCACCGGATCGAGGCGCGCCAGCCTGAAGTTGCGAATCGATTGAGGCAGGTATGGAAGTCGCCATTGATCGCGGCCGACCCGCTGGTTTGGCGCAAGGATCTGCCGGACGACATGAAGAAGAAGGTAAAGGACTTCATCGTCAATTATGGCCAGGCCGGCGCCGATGCCGCCCGCGAAAAAGCAGCGCTCGACAAGCTGAAGATCGGCCGCTTCCAGGAATCCGGCAATGCGCAGCTGATACCGATACGCCAACTCGAACTGTTCAAAGAAAAAACCAGGTTGGAAGCCGATAACGGCATGAAGGCCGATGAGAGGAAAGTGAAGCTGGACGACATCAACCGCAGGTTGGCCGACGTCGGCAAATCGTGATCGATGAGTACGCTTACACAGAGCCGCCCGCAGGGCGGCAGCTTCCCGCCACCGCCGAAGCAGGATCTCGGTAAATTACTGGTCTGGGCAGTCCTGCTCGCTATCCTTGCCGGCTCCTGGAGCGGCGCCGATATGCGTCCTATGGATCTGTTCGCCGATGGCGCCAACATGGGCACCTATGCTGCCGGCTTCTTCCCCCCGGATTTTACCGACTGGCGCATCTACCTTCAGGAGATGCTGGTGACGCTGCAGATCGCGATTTGGGGCACCGCGCTGGCGGTCATCTGCGCGATACCATTGGGATTGCTATGTTCGTCCAATATCGCACCCTGGTGGATCCACCAGCCGATGCGCCGCCTGATGGACGCAGCGCGCGCCATCAATGAAATGGTGTTCGCCATGCTGTTCGTGGTCGCGGTCGGCCTCGGACCGTTTGCCGGTGTGCTCGCGCTGTTTGTGCATACCACGGGGATCCTGGCCAAGCTGTTTTCGGAAGCGGTCGAAGCGATCGATCCGCAACCGGTTGAAGGTATTCGCGCCACCGGCGCGCATGTGCTTGAAGAAATCATCTACGGCGTGCTGCCGCAGGTGATGCCGTTGTGGATTTCCTATGCGCTCTATCGCTTCGAGTCGAACGTGCGCTCGGCCACAGTGGTCGGAATGGTCGGTGCCGGCGGCATCGGCGTGATCCTGTGGGAAGTGATACGCGGATTCCAATATACTCAGACCTGCACGGTGCTGCTGATGATAGTTGTCACAGTCAGTGCGATTGATTTGATTTCATCCCGTTTGCGGAAGATTTTTATCTGACGCATGACGACGCTCGACACCATTGTTGATTGGCTGCGGAACCGCGCCGACAGCCTCTATGGCGGCGAAGCGGTGACCCAGCTGCAACATGCGCTGCAATGCGCGTCGCTTGGGCAAGCCGAGGGGGCGGATGACGAACTGGTCGCCGCCGCGTTGCTGCACGACATTTATCATCTTGCGGAACGCGTTGACGACGCAGTGCAGCCTCATGAAGAGATGGGTGCGCGGATGCTGTCGGATCTTTTTCCGCCGGCCGTCACCGAACCGGTACGGCTGCATGTGCAAGCGAAACGCTATCTGTGCGCGATTGATTCGCAATATCGGGCAGGGCTGTCGGAGATGTCGAAGCAGAGCCTGGCGTGGCAGGGTGGGCCGTTCCGCATGGACGAGGCTGCTGCGTTCAGCGGACTTCTGTTTGCGAGGGATGCGGTGCGGCTGCGGCGGTGGGATGACGCGGCTAAGGCACCGCGCAGGGATAAGTTGGGCAATTTGGCGGCCGTCGCGGGATGCGGTGCAAGGCGTGAGGAGGAGCCATAGCGAGCTATGGCGACGACGAGCAACGCAGCAACGCGCCCGCTACGCCCAGCAAAATTGACCCACTTATTCCTGCGCGGTGCCTAAGGTGGTGGGTAAGGTGACGCCTGGGCTTGATGAATTTGTTTCGGTGATGACGTCGGTGGCTTGCCCCTGCATCTGAGCCGTCGGCGCCAATCCCAACGTTCCGCCCTATGCACGACGAAAGGCTTTCGCGTATACCGAAAGGCCAGATTGGTTCCCCACCTACGGAGGCTGTATGAACATTACCGAAATTACCGTGCGCGAAGCGATCCTCTCCGATGCGGAAACGCTGGCCGCATTGATGGCCGGGATGGACGATA
>JAQGMD010000376.1 GCA_028292565.1 Burkholderia sp.
TCCTTCGACTGCTGCTCGCGGGTTTGCACATCCTTGATGCGCGCCGCCAGCACCTTCATTGCCTGCGCCTTGTTCTTGTGCTGGCTGCGGTCGTCCTGGCACTCAACCACGATGCCGGTTGGCAGGTGGGTCAGGCGCACGGCCGAGTCGGTTTTATTGATGTGCTGGCCGCCGGCGCCCGACGCTCGGTACGTGTCGATACGGATTTCGGCCGGATTGATGTTGACGTCCTCGACCTCATCCGCTTCCGGCATGACGGCAACCGTACAGGCGGAGGTGTGGATGCGGCCCTGCGTTTCAGTCGTGGGAACGCGCTGTACGCGATGGCCGCCCGATTCAAACTTCAGCTTCGAATACGCGCCGAACCCGACCACGCGCACGATCACTTCCTTGTAGCCACCGATTTCCGATGGCGACTCGGACACCATTTCAATTTGCCAACGGTTACGCTCAGCGAAGCGCGTATACATGCGCAGAAGGTCGCCGGCGAACAGGGCCGCTTCGTCACCGCCGGTACCCGCGCGTATCTCGAGGTAGATATTGCGCTCGTCGTTCGAATCTTTTGGCAACAGCATTTTTTGCAAGTCGACTTCCAACTGCTCCATGCGCGATTTGGCTTCCAGGATCTCCTCCTGTGCCATTTCCTTCATTTCCGGATCAGACAACATTTCCTGCGCGGCTTTCACATCGTCGTCGGCCTGCCGGTAGGACTTGTACAGGCCGACAAGAGGCCCGAGCTCTGCGTGCTCGCGCGTCAACTTCCGATAGTTGTCCATGTCGGACGTAAGGCCTTCCTGCATCAGCAGGTCATTCAATTCTTCCAACCGTTCCGTCAATTGGTCGAGCTTGACGAGCATTGAGGGTTTCATGATGGTTTCAACCTTGAATTCAGTAGGGGCAACGAAGCGCTGTCGTTTCGCCGGCGCAACGGCTGCGTCGAGATCCGTGCCGTTGGCGGAGGAGGAAGCGTCGCTAGCGCTTGGTACGGAACAATTGCGGCAGCAGGGCGGCAAGGCGGGCGCGTTCATCGCCCTGCGCATTATTCAGTGCCTGTTGCGGGCCATGCAGGAATTTCGCGGTAAGGCCCTTCGACAGCGCTTCCAGCACCACGTCGATGTCCTCGCCTCTGGCCAATAATTTCCGGGCGCGTTCCAGTTCCGCCAGACGCATCGCCTCACTGGTTTCGTGCAGATCCTGGATCACAGGCACGACTGCGCGCGTATCCATCCAGTGCATGAAGGATTTGACGCGGGTTTCGATGATCGCTTCTGCCTGTGCTACCGCCGCCTGCCGGTTTTCGATGCCGGTTTGTACCGCTTCGGCCAGGTCGTCGACGGTGTAGAGGAACACGTCGTCGAGCCTGCCGATTTCCGATTCGATATCACGCGGCACCGCAAGGTCCACCATGAACATTGGCTTGTGACGGCGGGCCTTGATGGCGCGTTCCACCATGCCGAGTCCGATGATCGGCAGCGATGAAGCGGTGGATGACACAACGATATCGAAATTGGCCAGTTGTTGCGGCAGATCCGCCAGCCGGATTGCGCGGCCGTTAAAGCGGTGCGCCAACGCTTCGCCACGTTCCAGTGTGCGGTTGGCGATAGTGAGCGATTTTGGATTTTGCGCGGAAAAATGGGTTGCGCACAGTTCGATCATCTCGCCAGCGCCGATGAACAGCACATTCTGCTCCGAAACCTTATCGAAAATCCGCTGTGACAACCTGACCGCGGCCGCCGCCATCGATACGCTGTGCGCGCCGATTTCAGTTGTGCTGCGCACTTCTTTTGCGACCGCAAAGGTACGCTGGAACATCTGGTGCAAATAGGTTCCGAGCCCGCCGGCTTCCTCGGCCTGACGTACCGCATCCTTCATTTGTCCGAGTATTTGCGGTTCGCCGAGTACCATGGAATCAAGTCCGGAAGCGACACGAAATGCATGTCGGACCGCGTTGTCCTGCGGCAGCGTGTATAAATATGGCCGCAGTTCGCCGTACGGAAGCTTGTGGTATTCGGCCAGAAAGTGCGCAGTTGCGTCGATAGCCGCATTGACGCCCCCCGGAATATGGCTCGCCGCGTACAGTTCGGTGCGATTGCAGGTCGACAGGATTGCCGCCTCCTCGCCGGAACCGGATGCGGTGCTGCGCCCGAACCAGGTACGCGCCGACGCCACCGCCTGACTGATCTGGTCAGCGGGGAAGGCAACCTTCTCGCGTAGGGAGACAGGTGCGGTGGTGTGGTTGAGGCCAACGGCTAGGAGCTGCATTTCGGTCACAAATAATCCGAAGATGAGGAACCCTCAATTATATCCTGTTGCGACGCCGCATTAACGTCGTGAGCGGTCAGACGTCGCATATGCATGATAGTACGTTAGCACAACTACAAGAACTTGATAGGCCCGGCACTAGGTCTGCAACTGTTCCAGGCGATACCCGTAGCTATACACCGGCGTCAGGCGGAAGCCGTTCTCGGGTTTGAGCTGGAGTTTATTTCGCACCCGCGACACATGGGTGTCCATCGTGCGCGACGGTACGTCGCCCTCGCGCGACCAGATCGCTTCCAGAATGTAGGCGCGCGACAACGGGCGGCCCAGGTTCTGGAACAAAAGCAGCGCGAGGTCGAATTCCTTCTGCGTGACTTCGATTTGTTTGCCCGCCATTGTCAGTCGGCCGGTGGGTACTTCAAACACGTATTGGTCGAACTGGATCCGTTCGCATCCACTTTGCGCCGGGTAGGCGCGACGCAGGAGCACTTGTACACGCGTTACGAGTTCTCCGCGCCGAATCGGCTTGATGATGTAATCGTTCGCTCCTGCGCCCAAGGCGGCAACAATGTCGTCTTCGGCGGAGCGGCCGGTCAGGAAAAGCACCGGCAGGACAGGGGGCAGCTTGTCACGCACCCAACGCAGCACTTCAGTCCCGCTCGCGTCCTTTACCTGCCAATTGATGATCAGCAGATCGCAGCTCTCGCGGCGCAAGTGGCTTAGCAAATCCCAGCCCGTCTGGAAAAACTGGCATGAGTGCCCGACAGCAGCCCCGACCTGGCATATCAACTCGCACTGGGTTTGGTCGTCCTCGAGCAGGGCAATTCGCATGGCGTCAGCGTAACAGTCGATTCAATTGACAAACTTGCTCTGGTTTCGCGAAACATGCATCACGAGCTTGATTGACCTTGGGTGCATGCTTTCTTTCCCGGCAAGTACACGGGTTCTTGCTGGGTGGATACAGACTACATAATACTTTGCCGTAGCTTCTTAATGTTATTCAGTGACGCGTTAACGAGGAGTCAATCGTTTATAAGCATCACCATCATCGACAGTACGAGTCCGAAGCCTACGCTCAGGCGCGTACCTACTTTCATTTTTGCCGTTCCCATTTGGGTATCCTTATTCATTGAAATATTCTGACAGGCCAAGATTGGCGCTAAGCCGCAGCTTCTTCGAGAAGCGGTGAGGGCGATGACGTCCGAGACGCTGTCGACTACCATGCCGACCGCCCGCCTGTCCCACTGACCCAGCGCATACCCGATCGCCGTGCCGGGCAGGCTTTGGGGAAGAACTTAAGTTGGTGCCGCTCCAGCCAAGTCTTGATGTCGTTCATGAACAACTTATACAGCGCGAGCCCTAAGCTGCTGCCGCACCTGCCGGTATTATTCTGGCGGCGCGTCGATGAATTGCCGTCCGATCCGGTACAGCCCTGCAATGCGTTCGATCAGCCAGGCGGTCAGCGCATCGGCGCGTTGTTCCTTCGGTATGATGTCGAGCGCCTTGATGACGCCGCGTCGCAGATCGGCATGCGACCGAACCGCGTGATGCCGCCGGTGCACGAGGATCAATTTTCGCGTCCAAAAATGAAAAAGGGCTTAGCCGAAGCTAAGCCCTTGATTTTCTTGGTGGCCCGGGGCGGAATCGAACCACCGACACAAGGATTTTCAATCCTCTGCTCTACCGACTGAGCTACCAGGCCAAGGCGCGCAAGTATAGCAAAGTTGCGGAATTATGCAAGACCTCTTTGCAAGCGAACTCAAGCGCAACCGTTATAATGACTTCACCAATGGCTCAACAGTTCCTATATTAGGCTTTCCGCTTCATGGATTTACAAAGCAAAGTTTGCGTTATCGGTAATGGCTCCGTGGGCAAAGCGGCAGCGCTCGGCTTTGCACAAGCCGGCTTGAGTGTTACTTTGCTGACCCCACCCTCAGCAAAGTCCGCTGAAGTATCTGCGCGACTGGCTGCATGGGACGTCCGTGTCTACGCGCTCAATCGTGTCGCCCAAGATTTTCTTTCCTCGCTCAAGGTTTGGGACGCCCTGGATGCGTCGCGCATTGCGCCGGTCGAGGCGATGGACGTCCGGGGCGATGACGAGCAGCGTGCCGGCAAACTGGTTTTCGACGCTTATAGCGCCCGCACCGACGCGCTCGCCTGGATAGTCGAGGACAGCAACCTTAATCTGGCGCTTGATAGCGCATTGAAATTCGCGCCCAACGTGCGCATCATCAGCGGACGTGCGACCAAGTTAAGCACTGACGGCGAGAACTCCACAGTACAACTGGACAGCGCGGATACGGTGACGGCATCGCTGATCGTCGGTGCCGACGGCGGGCAATCCTGGGTACGCGGACAATGCGATATCAATATTGATTACCGGCCCTATGGCCAGCGCGCAATCGTCACCAACTTCGAATGCGAAAAGCCGCACCAGGGTGTCGCCTGCCAATGGTTTACCTCAACCGAAGGCATCGTTGCGCTACTGCCATTGCCAGGAAATCGCGTCTCCCTGGTCTGGTCGGCGCCGGAAGCCCTGGCAGAGACTCTTCTGCGCGAGCCATTGGCGCGGCTGGCCGAGCGTGTTTCCGAACTGTCCGGCCACCGTTTCGGCCATTTGCGCGCGCTTGAGCCGGAGTCGGTCAAGGCATTGCCGTTGGCGTTCATTCGTCCGCACTCGATTACTGCTCCACGCGTAGCCCTGGTAGGCGATGCGGCGCACGTCATCCATCCGCTGGCCGGTCATGGGATGAACCTCGGTTTTGCGGATGTGGCAACGCTTGTGAAAATCGTCGCGGCACGTGAACCGCATCGGGATTGTGGCGACGCGCGAGTCCTCGGACGTTATGCCCGCGCGCGCAAGGAAGACATATTGATGATGCACATCGCGACTGACGGCCTCGAGCGCCTCTTTGCGACGGACTTCGAGCCCCTGCGGATTGCGAGAAATATCGGATTGAACCTGGTGAACAAGTTGCCGTTCATAAAAAGAACATTGATGACGCATGCGTTTGGAAAACCTTCGTGAGTGACGTCGCATTAAATGATTGGAAAACAATGAACATGATCAAGACCCTGGGCGCCGCGCTACTCGCGCTGGCTGCCGCAAGTGCTCCGGCACAGACCAGCAAGGAAGCCGCCATCAAGAAAATGGTCGAGGCCCGGCTGGGTGACGGCGTGAAAGTCGACTCGATCGCGAAAACTCCGTATGCCGGCTTGTACGAGGTACGTATCGGCGGCGACATCGTCTATACCGACGCCAAAGCGGATTTCCTGTTTGTCGGTCGCATACTCGACACCAGGACACAGAAGGATTACACCAGGGCGCGGCTGGAGGATATCAACAAGATCAAGTTTGCCGATCTGCCGTTCGACTCGGCATTGAAGATGGTCAAGGGAAACGGCAAGCGTGTCATCGCCGTATTCGAAGACCCGAATTGCGGCTACTGCAAGCGCTTTCGCCAGACCCTGGGTGACATGGAAAATGTCACGGTCTATACCTTCATGTACAACATCCTGTCAGAGGATTCCGCCGTCAAATCCAAAAACATCTGGTGCTCCCCTGACCGGGCGAAGGCTTGGGACGAGTGGATGTTGAACGGCAAGGCTGCCGCAGCGGCGCCGGCCAACTGCGCGACACCAAACGACAAGATCTTCGAGTTGGGACGGAAAATGAAAATCACCGGGACCCCGACCGTCTTCTTCGCCGATGGCACGCGCATACCCGGCGCGGTCGATGCCAAAACGCTCGAAGAGAAGTTCGCTTCCATTAAATAATAACCCTGCCCGTCACGGGCAGGGTACATGGGGCGCATCAGTTCACTGGTGCGCCCCATGTCCTTTCAGTATCCCTTCAAACGCCTTTTTCGCAGCGAACTATAATCGAAGCTTGATTTCCGGAGGCTTCACATGTTCAATGCGATCTTGCTCAACAAGAAGGAAGACGGCGCCACCGATGCACGCGTCACACAACTCGACGAAGCACAGTTGCCTGCTGACGGCGATGTAACAGTCAGCATCGAATATTCAACCATCAACTACA
>JAQGMD010000381.1 GCA_028292565.1 Burkholderia sp.
CGCACCGCATCTTCGAAGCCGAGATACACCGGTTCGATCGTCGCCCGGTCGTCGAATTCGAGCGTAATGTCGCGAAACAGGTCGGACAGGCGCGAAATGGAGACGGTCCAGATGACCGGTTTGTCTGCGTGCTCGGCGAGAGGAGGAGGGCGGCTCATGTTTCACCACGTGTTTCAACGTTCCAAATGTAACACAGATTGAAACGTCGGATGCTGTGCGGGTTGATATGCGGAAGACTCCCCCCTCACTTCAAGTGCCTGATTCGGAAGGATATTTCGCATACCGGCATCCAGATGACCAAGTGTGGCATGCCGCTTGCAAATGCGTTCCCCGGTTTGCCCAAGAAACAGTCGTAACGAGGAAGGTAAAAAGACATGAGTCTCCATTCAGCAGGTGCAGCATTTCGCAAGGCGGTGAAGGAAGAATCGCCATTGCAAATCGCCGGCGCCATCAACGCCAATCACGCGTTGCTTGCCAAACATGCAGGCTTCAAGGCGATTTATTTATCCGGCGGCGGTGTCGCGGCCGGTTCGCTCGGCTTGCCCGACCTGGGCATTTCCGGCCTCGACGATGTGTTGACCGACATCCGCCGCATTACCGATGTGTGCGATCTGCCGCTGCTGGTCGATGTCGACACCGGATTCGGCGCCTCCGCGTTCAACGTCGCGCGCACGGTCAAGTCGTTGATCAAGTTCGGCGCGGGCGCGATGCATATCGAAGACCAGGTCGGCGCCAAGCGCTGCGGCCACCGTCCCGGCAAGGAAATCGTCAGCAAGCAGGAAATGGTCGATCGCATCAAGGCAGCGGTTGACGCGCGTACCGACGAGAATTTCGTCATCATGGCGCGTACCGATGCGTTGGCGGTGGAAGGGTTCGATGCGGCCATCGAGCGCGCCGTCGCGTGCGTCGAGGCAGGCGCCGACATGATTTTTCCGGAAGCGATGACGGAACTGAACATGTATAAAAAATTTGCGGATGCGGTGAAGGTGCCGATACTCGCGAACATCACCGAGTTCGGCTCGACGCCGCTGTTCACGGTGGAAGAATTGAAGACCGTCGACGTCGGCCTCGTGTTGTATCCGCTGTCGGCATTCCGCGCGATGAACAAGGCGGCGGAAAACGTGTACACCGCGATTCGCCGCGACGGCACCCAGAAGAACGTGATCGATACCATGCAGACCCGCATGGAACTCTACGACCGCATCGGTTACCACGACTACGAACAAAAGCTGGATGCGCTGTTTGCGCAGCAAAAAGCTAAATAACGGAGATACCATGAGTGAGCATCAACCTACCGGTTTCAAACCCAAGAAATCTGTCGCGCTGTCGGGCGTTACCGCAGGCAATACCGCGCTATGCACCGTTGGCAAGACGGGCAACGATTTGCACTACCGCGGCTATGACATCCTGGATGTGGCCGACACCTGCGAATTCGAGGAAATCGCGCACCTGCTGGTGCACGGCAAGCTACCTACGGTTGCCGAACTGAAGGGTTACAAGGCGAAACTGAAATCATTGCGCGGCATCCCCGCCAATGTGAAGGCGGTGCTCGAGTGGTTGCCTGCCTCGTCGCATCCTATGGACGTCATGCGCACCGCCGTTTCCGCGCTCGGCTGCGTCCTGCCGGAAAAAGACGATCACAACACGCCTGGCGCGCGTGACATCGCAGACAAGCTGATGGCGTCGCTTGGATCGATATTGCTGTACTGGTACCACTACAGTCATAACGGCAATCGCATCGAAGTGGAAACCGATGACGATTCAATCGGCGCGCATTTCCTGCATCTGTTGCATGGCGAAAAGCCGTCGGCCCTGTGGGAGAAAGCGATGCACACCTCGCTGATCCTGTACGCGGAACATGAGTTCAATGCGTCCACATTCGCCGGCCGCGTGGTGGCGGGTACCGGCTCCGACATGTATTCCGCAATCACTGGCGCGATCGGCGCATTGCGCGGTCCGAAACATGGAGGCGCGAACGAAGTCGCATTCGAGATCCAGAAGCGTTACGATAATCCGGACGAAGCGGAAGCCGACATCCGCAAGCGCGTCGAGAACAAGGAAGTCATCATCGGCTTCGGCCATCCGGTGTACACCGTTTCGGATCCACGCAACAAGGTGATCAAGGAAGTGGCGCGTAACCTGTCTAAGGATGCGGGTTCCATGAAGATGTTCGATATCGCCGAGCGCCTGGAAACGGTGATGTGGGACGTGAAAAAGATGTTCCCCAACCTCGACTGGTTCTCCGCCGTTTCGTACCACATGATGGGCGTGCCGACCGCCATGTTCACACCGTTGTTCGTGGTCTCGCGCACGTCCGGTTGGGCTGCGCACATCATTGAACAACGCATCGACAACAAGATCATCAGGCCGAGCGCGAACTATGTCGGGCCGGAAGACCTGAAGTTCGTGCCAATCAGCAAACGCAAATAAAAAAAGTAAAGTCTCGTCTACAAAGGAAACATATGTCCGCTCCCATCTCCAACGTCCGTCCTGAACCGGATCAGGTCCTCGTCGACATCGTCGATTACGTCACCCAATATGAAATCAAGTCGCCGGTTGCGTACGATACCGCCCGCAACTGCCTGATCGATACCCTCGGCTGCGGCCTTGAGGCGCTGGAATATCCGGCCTGTACCAAGCT
Source organism: Burkholderia sp. (assembly GCA_028292565.1). The sequence goes on from JAQGMD010000381.1 coordinate 2,642, forward strand.
GATGGGCCCGATTGTCCCGGGCACCGTTGTCCCGAACGGCGCAAAAGTCCCGGGCACCCAATTCCAGCTCGATCCGGTGCAAGCTGCATTCAATATCGGCGCAATGATACGTTGGCTCGACTTCAATGACACCTGGCTGGCGGCGGAGTGGGGCCATCCATCCGACAACCTCGGGGGTATTCTTGCGACCGCTGACTGGATGTCGCGCAATGCGGTCGCCGCCGGCAAGAAACCGCTGACGATGAAAGACGTGCTGACCGCGATGATCAAGGCGCACGAAATCCAGGGCTGCATCGCGCTGGAAAACTCGTTCAACAAAGTGGGCCTCGACCACGTGGTCCTGGTGAAGGTGGCATCAACTGCGGTGGTCGCGGAAATGATGGGATTGTCGCGCGACGAAATCCTTAACGCCGTGTCGCTCGCATGGGTCGACGGTCAATCTCTGCGTACCTATCGCCATGCACCGAACACCGGTTCGCGTAAATCCTGGGCTGCAGGCGACGCGACTTCGCGCGCGGTGCGCCTGGCGTTGATCGCCAAGACCGGCGAGATGGGCTACCCGTCCGTGCTCTCCGCCAAGACGTGGGGATTCTACGATGTGCTGTTCAAAGGCCAGCCGTTCAAATTCCAGCGCCCGTACGGCAGCTATGTGATGGAAAACGTGCTGTTCAAGATTTCGTTCCCTGCCGAGTTCCACTCGCAAACCGCGGTCGAAGCGGCGATGACGTTGCATGCGGCGCTGAAGAAGGTGGGCAAATCGGCAGAGGACATCAAGAAGATTACCATCCGCACCCACGAAGCCTGCATCCGCATCATCGACAAGAAAGGGCCGCTGAACAACCCGGCCGACCGCGACCACTGCATCCAGTACATGGTTGCGGTTCCGCTGCTGTACGGCCACCTGACAGCCGCCGATTACGAAGACGAAGTGGCTGTCGATCCGCGTATCGATGCGCTGCGCGACAAGATCGCCTGCGTCGAGGACAAGGCGTTCACCGCCGACTATCATGATCCGCAGAAGCGTTCCATCGCCAACGCACTGACAGTGGAGTTAAACAACGGTGAAATCCTGCCGGAAGTGGTGGTCGAATATCCGATCGGCCACCGTCTGCGCCGCAAAGATGGCATCCCGCTGCTGGAAGCCAAGTTCAAAACCAACCTGGCGCGCCGCTTCCCCACCAAGCAACAAAAGACGATACTGGATATATCGCTCGACCAGGCGAAGCTGGAAGCGATGCCGGTCCATGAATATGTCGATCTTTACGTGATCTGATCGAGTTGATGGCCAAAGAAAAAGCGCAGTGATACATTGTCATTGCGCTTTTTTTCGTTTGGAGCTCCAGGGTCGGTACAGTCATAAAAAGCAATACCCATTCGAAGACGGGCGTAATGAGGAGACAACATGAACTACGCAGACTTCTATCAGCAGTCCATCGACGATCCGCATACCTTCTGGGCCGAGCAGGCCAGGCTCATAGACTGGCATGAGCCGTTCTCGCAAGTTCTCGACTATACCAAGCCGCCGTTCACGAAATGGTTCGTCGGCGGCAAGACCAACCTCTGCCACAACGCGGTCGATCGCTGGGTGGCAACACAGGGTGACAAACCCGCGCTGATCGCAATATCGACGGAGACGAACACAGAGACGGTCTATACGTTCAGCGAACTGCAGGCCGAGGTGAACCGCGTCGCGGCGATGATGCAATCGCTGGGCGTAACACGCGGCGATCGGGTGCTGGTCTACATGCCGATGGTTCCCGAAGCGGCTTTCACGATGCTGGCGTGTGCGCGCATCGGCGCAATCCACTCGGTAGTGTTTGGCGGTTTTGCCGCCAACAGCCTGGCAACGCGCATCGACGATGCCAAGCCGAAGCTGATCGTTTCTGCCGATGCCGGTTCGCGCGCCGGCAAGGTCATCACCTACAAGGATTTGCTGGACGATGCGATCGAGCGTGCGCAACACAAGCCTGCGCACGTGCTGCTGCTGGATCGCGGGCTGGCGCCGATGTACAAGCTCGAGGGTCGCGATGTCGACTACGCCGGGTTGCGCGACCAGCATATCGATGCGAACGTCCCGGTCGCCTGGCTCGAATCGAACGACACGTCCTACATACTCTATACGTCGGGCACAACCGGAAAACCGAAGGGCGTGCAACGTGATGTCGGCGGTTATGCGGTTGCGCTTGCCGCTTCAATGAAACATGTCTTTTGCGGCAATGCCGGGGAAACTTATTTTTCGACGTCCGATATCGGCTGGGTGGTCGGACACTCTTATACCGTCTACGGCCCGCTCATCGCCGGCATGGCAACTGTGATGTACGAAGGCTTGCCGATTCGCCCCGACGCCGGGATCTGGTGGAGCATCGTCGAGAAGTACAAAGTCACGCGCATGTTCTCCGCGCCGACCGCCGTGCGGGTATTGAAGAAGCAGCCGCCGGAGTTCATGAAGAAATACGACGTGTCTTCATTGAAAGTCCTTTACCTCGCGGGCGAGCCGCTGGACGAAACCACATCGCAGTGGATTTCGTCGGCGCTTGGTGTGCGCGTGATCGACAACTACTGGCAGACGGAAACCGGCTGGCCGATCCTGTCGGTGGCGAAGGGTGTCGATGACAAGCCAACCCGTCTCGGCAGTCCGGGCGTGCCGATGTACGGCTACAAAGTGAAGCTATTGAATGAGTCCACCGGCGAGGTGTGCGGCACCAATGAAAAGGGCGTGGTCGTCATCGAAGGCCCGCTGCCGCCCGGCTGCATGCAAACCGTCTATGGCGACGATGAGCGCTTCGTCAAAACCTACTGGTCTAATTTCAGCACTGAACAGGTGTATTCGACTTTTGACTGGGGCATACGCGATGCCGATGGCTATTACTTCATCCTCGGGCGCACTGATGACGTCATCAACGTGGCCGGCCATCGGCTCGGCACCCGTGAAATCGAGGAAAGTATTTCCAGTCATCCCAATGTGTCGGAAGTCGCTGTGGTCGGCATTGAAGACAAGCTGAAAGGGCAGGTCGCGGTGGCGTTTGCGATCCTGAAGAACGCGGACCCGGCAGCCACCCAGCAAGGCAGGCTGGCGCTTGAAGGGGAGATAATGGCGACGGTGGACAAGCATCTTGGCGCGGTCGGCCGTCCGGCGCGCGTTTACTTTGTCACGCTGCTGCCGAAAACGCGGTCAGGAAAATTGCTGCGGCGTTCTATTCAGGCGATTTGCGAGGGGCGTGATCCGGGTGATCTGACGACGCTGGAGGATCCGGCGGCGTTACAGCAGATCAAAGCGGCATTGACCTTGTAGGGCGGGTCTCGACGTCTCGACCCGCCGTACGAACTACGACTCGGTTAATCCAGCGTGGCAATGACTGGCGTATGATCCGACGGCTGTTCCCACTTGCGCGGCACTTTGTCGATCACACACGCGGTGCACCGCGCGGCAAGCGGCGGCGACAAAAGAATATGGTCAATCCGCAACCCCATATTCCTGCGGAACGCCATCATCCGGTAATCCCACCAGCTGTATAACTTCTCCGGTTGCTCGAACATCCGGAATGAATCCTTGAACCCCATATCCAGCAGACGCTGAAACTGCGCGCGCTCCGGCTCGGATACCAGCACCTGGCCCTGCCACGCGACGGGATCATGCACATCGCGGTCTTCCGGCGCGATGTTGTAATCACCGAGCAGCATCAGGTCCGGGTACTTCTTTCCTTCTTCCGACAACCAGTTGTGAAGTCCGTCCAGCCACTTCAACTTGTACTCGTACTTTTCCGAGCCGACCGACTGCCCGTTCGGGATATAGGCGCAGACCACCCGGATGCCTTCGATCGTTGCTGCGATGACGCGCTGCTGGTGGTCCTCAAAGCTAGGGATATTCCTGACGATGTCGCTCATCGGATGCTTCGACAGGATCGCGACACCGTTGTAGGTCTTCTGTCCGGTGAAGGCGACCTGGTAGCCGGCCGCCTCGATCTCGGCAATCGGGAACTTGTCGTCGGTCAGCTTGGTTTCCTGCAGGCAGAGCACATCTATCGGATTGTCCGCCAGCCATTGCAATACGTGCGGCAAGCGGACCTTCAGGGAGTTAACGTTCCATGTCGCGAATTTCATGCTGCCTTCTTGCCATTCACCACTTGCGCCCTGTTCAGCAAAAACGTAGTCAACAACGGAACCGGCCGTCCGGTCGCGCCTTTGGCCGCGCCGCTTTTCCATGCGGTGCCGGCAATATCAAGATGCGCCCAAGTGTACTTCTTAGTATAGCGCTCGAGGAAGCAGGCGGCGGTGATGCTGCCTGCCGGCGGGCCGCCGATATTGGCCATGTCGGCGAAATTGGACTTGAGCTGCTCCTGGTACACGTCTTCAATCGGCATGCGCCAGGCGGTGTCGCCAGTCGCTTTGCCGGCGGCGATGAGCTCGTTCGCCAAGTCATCGTGCGCATCGTCGTCGCGCGTGAACAGACCGGTATTATGATGTCCCAGCGCGGTGATGCAGGCGCCGGTGAGGGTGGCGACATCCACCACGGCGGCCGGCTTGAAGCGTTCGACATAGGTCAGCGCGTCACACAGGATCAGGCGGCCTTCGGCATCGGTATTCAGGATTTCAATGGTCTGGCCAGACATCGATGTCACGACATCGCCCGGCTTGGTGGCATGTCCGGATGGCATGTTTTCGCAGCTCGGAATGACGCCGATGACGTTCAGCTTGAGTCCGAGTTCGGCAATCGCGCGGAAGGTGCCGAGCACCGACGCGGCGCCGCACATGTCGTACTTCATTTCATCCATCGAAGCGCCCGGCTTGAGCGAAATGCCACCGGTGTCGAACGTGATGCCTTTGCCAACCAACACAACCGGAGCATCCTTGGTCTTGCCGCCCATATGCTTCAATACGATAAACTTAGGCGGTTCGTGCGTGCCTTTCGCGACGGAAAGGAAGCTGCCCATCTTCAACGCTTCCAGCTGCTTGCGATCGAGGACTTCGACACCAAGTTGATATTCCTTTGCCATTTTCTTCGCGGTGTCCGCGAGATAGGTCGGCGTGCAGACGTTACTCGGCAAATTGCCGAGGTCTTTGGTCAGGTCCATGCCGTTGGCCAGTGCCACGCCCTGGGTTATTGCGACTTTCGCTTCGCTCGATTTTGCGGCCGGAACCGGGAAAGCAACTTTCTTGACGCCTGCCTGCGGCGGTTCCTTTTTGCTTTTCATCGCATCGAAGCGATACTCGCTTTCGCGCAGCGTCAGCACTGAGTTGCGCAGCGCCCAGGTGATGTCGCGGGCTTTTACGCTGTCGAACGGCAGCGCGACCAAGGCATCGTTTGCGCCCAGCGTCGAAAATACGCGTGCCACAGCCTGCGTTGCGGAGGTAAAATTCTTGTCGCTGATCTCTTCATCGTTGCCGAGACCGACCAGCAGGATGCGTTCCGCGACCACCCCGTCGTTATTGCGGATCAGCAGGGTAGAGCCGGGCTTGCCGGAGATATCGCCGGACTTCAGCGCGGCGGTGACGGCGCCCTTGCGATCGAGTTCACGGGCGGCGTCGGACAACTTTTTGTTTTCGAATACGCCTACCGCGATACAACCGGTTTTGAAGCCGGCGACGGTCGTTTTTGCGTCGAATGTTTTTATGCTAAAGTCCATGGGTTCGCTCCTTATGTAAACGCAATTATAGAGCGTATCTCAGTATCTATCGCGAGATGCGTTTAGGTAAAAACGGATATCGGGCCGGCGAGAAGCGCAGCCCGTTTTACCTAAACGGGGTACGCCGCTTCACGGGATGGTGAGCACGCCGGCGCGCATCGGCGCACATCCCCCAACGAAAACAATCGGCGTTTCCAGTCATGCAGGCGGACACATGCCGTTCGCACCGACGTTCACATTGAGATAGGTTTTTTCCTGATGATTTTTCAGCGCGCTCTACGACGCGAATTGGTAAGTACCGCCGGCGCCGTCTTCACCACGCTTTTTACCGTCACCATCACGGTGATGCTGATCAAAATTCTCGGGCAGGCAGCAGGTGGCAAGGTCGCATCGCGAGACGTGATTGCATTGATCGGTTTTGCCGCGCTCAATCTGCTTCCTATCATTTTGATTTTGACCAGCTTCATTTCGGTTCTGCTGGTCGTCACGCGCAGTTACCAGGATTCTGAAATGGTGGTCTGGTTTGCCTCCGGCCTCAGCCTGTCGCGATGGATCAAGCCGGTAATGTCATTCGGCCTGCCTATCGTGGCGTTGACCGCCGCGCTGGCCTTTTTTGTAACGCCATGGGCCAACCGGCAAAGCGCCGAGTTCACGGAGCGTTTCGAAAAGCGTGAAGACATAGCCAGGGTCTCGCCCGGCAAATTCCAGGAGTCCTCCTCCTCGGACCGCGTCTTTTTTGTCGAAGGGGTCACCGGCGACGCGACCAAAGTGAAAAACGTCTTTGTCAGCACGATGCAAGAAGGAAACAACAGCGTGGTCGTCGCAAGAGAGGGCACGATCGAGGTGGACAAGTATGGCGACAAATTCCTGGTGATGAGCGAGGGCCGCCGCTACGACGGCGTAGCCAAAGAGAGCGAAGTCCGCATCATGGAGTTCGATCGCTACGGCGTGCTGGTAACACGCCAGTCCGAGACAGTCGTGGGCAACAAATCGGCTCGTTCGCTGACCACCGAAGCGCTGCTGGCCAATCGAAACAATTTCAACATGGCCGAGCTGTTATGGCGCGCCTCGTTGCCGCTGATGGCATTGTTGCTGATGTTGCTCGCCATTCCGCTCGGCTTCGTGAACCCGCGCGGCGGGCGATCGGCGAATCTGCTGATTGCGTTGCTGGTGTTTGTTTTTTACAGCAATATGGTGAGCGTGTTCCAGGCGGCGGTGGTGCAGGGGCGGCTCCCGGTGTGGGTTGCTTGGTGGCCGATACACCTGCTGGCGATACTGACGGTCCTGCTGCTGTTTTCCTGGCGGCTCATGGTGAATAGTCCTTACCACCCGGCGACTGCCTGGGGGGCGTTCAAACGGGAATGGCTGTTCAGGAAGGCGGGTGTGCAATGAAGGTGCTGGAGCGATATATCGCCACCCAGGTCGTGGGCGCGGTACTGTTCGTACTGGTGGCGTTCCTGGCCCTGTTCGCGTTCTTCGACCTGATGGACGAGTTGCCATCGGTAGGGCGCGGCGGCTACGGCTTGCAGCATGCCTTTCTGTACGTCGTGCTGAGAATGCCCGGATACATCTATGACCTGCTCCCGATCGCGGCCCTGATCGGCACGATTTACACATTAGCTCAGCTTGCCGCGCGTTCCGAGTTCACCATCATGCGGGCGTCCAGCATGTCGACGGCCATGGCCGGCTGGATACTGGCGAAAATCGGGCTGGTCTTTGTGCTCATTACGTTTCTGTTCGGCGAAGTCATTGCGCCCGCGACCAGCGACATGGCTGAAAAGCTGAAGTTGCAGGCGCAAGGCAACTCGGCTTCACAGCAGTTCCGCTCTGGCTTATGGACCAAGGATGTGATCAGGCAGAACGGCCTCACGGGCGATCCGATCGGCTCGCGTTTCGTCAACGTGCGCGAGGTACGGGTCGACGGTCAGTTGAAGAATGTGAAACTGTATGAATTCGACCGGGAATTCAGGCTGACCGCGGTGATCACGGCGGCGCATGCGACCTACCAGGGAGCCAATACCTGGCGCCTGGCCGATGTGTCGGAGACGCGCTTCGCCGCGGATAAACTCGACAACAATGCGGCGGTGTCGACGAAGAATCTGGCGAGCAAGGATTTCATGTCGGAGATTACGCCGGATATCCTCGGCGTCGTGTTTGCCGACCCGGACCGGATGTCGGCAAAGGACCTCGCGGCCTACACCAGGCATTTGGCGGAAAACAACCAGAACACCGAGCGCTATGAGATCGCCTTCTGGAAAAAAATCGTCTACCCGTTCGCCGTCCTGGTGATGATGGCGCTGGCGTTGCCTTTTGCGTACCTGCATTTCCGCGCCGGCGGCGTCAGCCTGAAAATTTTCATCGGCATCATGATCGGGGTAAGTTTTCAGCTGCTCAACCGGTTGTTCTCCCACATCGGCTTGTTGAATACCTGGCCGGCATTGAGTACGGCGGTCTTGCCGAGTGCGGTATTCCTGCTGATCGCAATTTCTGCGCTCCTTTGGGTGCAGAGGCATTAGGGAGGTGGTCATGGCACGTGCTCTCGTCCTGTTTGCGCATGGTGCCCGTGATCCGCGCTGGGCGGCGCCGTTCCAGCGGCTGCAGCAGATACTCCAGGCGAAACTGCCGTAGGTAAATGTATCACTGTCGTTTCTTGAGCTGATGAAGCCGACGTTGCCGGTACTGTTGCCGCAATTGATGGAGGCCGGATGCAATGACGTGACCGTAGTGCCGGTGTTCTTCGGTCAGGGCGGGCATGTGTTGCGCGACTTGCCGGCTTTGGCGGCGCAGCTGCGGCAAGAACATTCCGGATTGAATCTGAAGGTCGCCATGGCGGTTGGTGAAAATGAGGATGTGCTTAACGCGATCGCTCAGTATTGTATTGAGAGCCTGAACCGGGAAGGGTAGATTGGGATGCCAATCCCAACGTGCGGGACTTCATACGGCCGACGGCTTATCCAGGTGGTGGTGTGTGGGGAATTGATTTCAATATGCCGGCGGATTAAAAGCCGCCGGATGTGCAGAGTTCCGAACGTTGGGATTACATCCCAACGTGTCGGACCATAAGGCCACCGGCCTCCTTGCAGGATGAACCACCATTAACCCCGCGGTGCCAGCGCCTCGCCTATCATCACCAGCACCGGGCCATGGCATTCGGCCAAGCCCCGTTCCAGTTCGCTCAGCTTCAACCGCATGATGCGCTCATTGGCGCGGCTGCAGTTTTCAACCACGACCACCGGCAGTGACGGCGAACGTCCCTGGGCGAGCAGTTTCTGCGCCGTGGTGATCGCTTCCTTGCCGCCCATGTACTGGATCAGCGTATCGCAGTCGGGCAGGGTGGTTTGTTCCGGATGACCGGGGGCGGTGCTAGATGTGAAAAACGCGACGCTGCGGGCGATGCCGCGCTTGGTCAGCGGTTGCTTGCTGGACGCGGCAGCGGCACATGCGGCGGTAATGCCAGGGATGATGTCGACTTCGATGCCTTCCGCTTCCAGCGCGCGCAGTTCTTCATCCGCGCGTCCGAATAGCATCGGGTCGCCGCCTTTGAGACGCACAACTCGCTTGTATCTCTTCGCGCACTCGACGAGTTGCTGGTTGATTATTGTCTGTGCGGTAGAGCGTTGCCCCGAGCGCTTGCCGACGGAAACCTTGACGGCTTGCGGACACAATTCCAGCATCTCTTCGGTGACCAGCGCGTCGTGGAGCACCACGTCGGCCTGCGCGAGGATGCGCGCGCCGCGGACCGTGATCAGGTCGGCGGCGCCCGGTCCCGCGCCGAGCAGGTATACCTTGCCATGGGTAGGCGGTGATGACTGCATCGGTTGCTTCAAGCGATCCGGATCATTCCGGCGGCAACGGTTTGATGCGTCACTTCGTCGATCAGGATGAACGCGCCGGTGGAGCGGATCGCGTTGTATGCATCGGCCGCCAGCGGCTGTTGTACATTGAGCGACACGGTCGCGATATCGTTCAGCTTGAGCGCCTCTGCGGGACGGCGCTCTTGCGTATTGATGTCGAGCAGTGTGTCGATCTTCGTCACGCGGGCAGCGACTTGCTTGGTGGTGTGCTTCAGCCAGTATTTGCGACGGATGTCGAGCGGTTCCTCCGACAGCCAGCATACATCGGCTTCGACCGTCTTCAGCAGCGTAGCCGGACTGTCAGCCGCAACCAGCATGTCGCCACGCGAGATGTCGCGGTACTCTTCGAGCAGCAGGGTGACGGACTGTCCAACCACCGCCGTATCCAGCGAACCGTCGAGCGTAACGATCTCCTTGACGGTGGCGGTCTGGCCGCTCGGCTGCACTACCAGCTTGTCGCCTTTACGAACCTTGCCTGCTTCGATGCGACCCATGTAGCCACGGAAGTCGTCGGCTGTATGCCCGCCATGGCGTGCCACCAGCTGCACCGGAAAGCGGAACGGCTCGTCATGCGATTCCTCGTACACGGAGAGCGACTCCAGCAGTTCGATCAGCGTCGGGCCCTGGTACCACGGCATCTTGTCGGTCTTCGCCACCACGTTGTCGCCGGCGAGGGCGGACAGCGGGATCGGGCGGATGTCTTTCAGTCCGAGTTGCTGTGCGAATTTCTGGTATTCGCCGACGATGCGGTCATAAACCGTCTGGTCATAATTGACGAGGTCCATTTTGTTGACCGCAACGATCACGTGCTCAATGCGCAGCAGGTGCGCAATGGTTGAGTGACGCTTGGTCTGGGTCAGCAAGTCAACACTGCCGTCATCGCCGAGCTTCACTTTCGACACGTCGATCAGGATGATTACCGCGTCGGCAGTCGAGGCGCCAGTAACCATGTTGCGGGTGTACTGCTCATGGCCCGGCGTGTCGGCGATGATGAATTTACGTTTCGGCGTCGCGAAATAGCGATAGGCGACGTCGATCGTGATGCCTTGCTCACGTTCGGCTTCCAGGCCGTCCGTGAGGAGTGACAGGTCGATGGTGTCACCGACAGTGCGCTTGTGCCTGGCGCGCGAAATCGCGTCCAGTTGGTCGGCGAAAATGCCTTTGCTGTCGAACAGCAGGCGGCCGATCAGCGTGCTCTTGCCATCATCGACTGAGCCGGCGGTAATGAAGCGCAGCAAGCCTCGCTCTGTCGACACGGCGTTTGAGAGGCTTTTTTGGTCAGCTACGGCGTTCATCAGAAATATCCTTCTTTCTTGCGTTTTTCCATCGATGCTTCCGATGTCTGGTCATCCATGCGCGTCGCGCCGCGCTCGGTGATCTGGGTCACGGCGGTTTCGGCGATGATTGCGTCTACCGTTGCGGCGTCCGAGGCAACCGGGCAGGTGCAGGAGATGTCGCCGACGGTGCGGAAACGCACCACGCGGGTTTCAACCGTCTCGCCTTCTTTTGCAGGCGTCAGGTTGGTCAGCGGCACCAGCAAGCCGTTGCGCGGAATCACTTGGCGCTCGTGCGCGAAGTAAATCGGCGGCAGTTCGAGTTTTTCGCGGGCGATGTATTGCCAGACGTCCAGCTCGGTCCAGTTCGAAATCGGGAACACGCGCATGTTCTCGCCCGGATGGACGCGGGTGTTATACAGGTCCCACAGTTCCGGACGCTGTGCTTTCGGATTCCATTGGCCGAACTCGTCACGGAAGGAGAAGATGCGTTCCTTCGCGCGCGCTTTTTCTTCATCGCGGCGGGCGCCGCCGATGCAGGCGTCGAACTTGTGTGCAGCGATGGTTTCCAGCAACGTCACCGCTTGCGCGGCGTTGCGTGAATCGGTCTGCGGGTTACGCAAACGCACCGTACCTCGCTTCATCGAGTCTTCGACCGAGCCGACGATCAGCTTCTCGCCCAGTTCGGCAACGCGCTTGTCGCGGAAGGTGATCACTTCCTGGAAGTTGTGGCCGGTGTCGATATGCACCAGCGGGAACGGGAATTTGCCGGGGCGGAAAGCCTTCTCCGCGATACGCAGCAGGACGACCGAGTCCTTGCCGCCGGAGAAGAGCAGCGCCGGGTTGGAGCATTCCGCTGCAACCTCGCGCATGATGTGGATCGCTTCCGATTCCAGCCAATCCAGATGCCGGTTGCTGGCCGTATCCAGGAATAATTTTTCGACTGCTGTATTCATAGTATTTACGCTACCGATTTGATTCGTATGAGCTTGCCGTCCACAACATGCAGACCGCACTCTTTTGTCTCCGGGTTTTCCCACCACCAGCGTCCGGCGCGTACGTCTTCGCCGGGCTGGATCGCGCGGGTGCAGGGTTCACATCCGATCGACGGATAGCCCTGGTCATGCAGCGGGTTGTACGGCACCTTGTTGCTGCGTATGTAATTCCACACATCCTCTTCCGACCAGTCGGTCAGGGGATTGAATTTGGTCATGCCGTGCGCTTCGTCATTCTCCTGCACGTCCAGGGTCGCGCGGGTCGCTGACTGCGCGCGCCGCTGGCCGGTGATCCAGGCCTTTTTGCCCGCGAGGGCGCGATTCAGCGGTTCCACTTTACGGATGCGGCAGCATTCCTTGCGCATATCGATGCTGTCGTAGAACGCGTTTAAACCATTGTTCTGCACATAGGCATCTACTGCCGAGGTCTCGGGTTTGAACAACTCGACTTCATAGCCGTAGGTTTCCCTGATCCGGTCGATCACGCCCAACGTTTCCTTGTGCAGCCGGCCGGTCTCAAGCGTGAAGATGCCGATTGGCAGCTTCGCCCGCAGTATCAGGTCGGTCAGCACCATGTCTTCCGCTGCCAGGCTGGAAGCGAATACCGCGGGCGTGAAGTCGCGCGCGATGCGCGCCAGCGTCGCCTGGGTATCCGTTACCAGCTTGTCATAGTCACTCATGCAGATGCCTCGGAACGTTTCGCGCGACGGAACAACGGATTCTTCTGGTCCCACGAGCTCTGGTAGGTCTCGGAAAAATCGGTCAGGCCTTTCAGCGCGTCGTGGATGTTCTTGTCTTCACGGACCGCAAAGGCGTCAAAGCCCACGCGGTGCATGTAAAACAACTGGTCGCGCAATACGTCGCCAACTGCGCGCAGCTCGCCGGTATAGCCGAGGCGGGAGCGCAGGTTGTAGGCGATCGAATAGCCGCGGCCATCCATGAATTTCGGGAAGTCGACCGCGATGACCTTGAAATTGTCCAGCTCGTCTTTGAGGTCTTCAGCGCGTTCGCTGCTGGCCAGCCAGACGCCGAGTTCGGCGCGGCCTTGCAGTTTGTCCTGCTGTGCCTTCCAGACGGTCAGCGGCACGATTACCTTGCCGGCGGGGACTTCAACGCCTTCGGGCGTTTCGCCTTCTTTCAGGCGCAGTACGGTCCAGTCGTCCGCAACGACGGTTCTGTTCTTGATAATGTCACGCATATGCATCCTCTCCTGCAGGATGGTCGATCTTGATGGGCGTCGCATAGACGAATTCCTTGAACGGCGCGACGCCGAGGCGACGTGCCGTATCGATGAAGCGCTCGTCTTCGAAGCGTTCACGCACGTAGACCTTCAGCAGGCGGTCGATCACTTCCGGCATCTGGTGAGCCGAGAACGAAGGGCCGATGATCTTGCCGATGCTGGACTCATTGCCCTGTGCACCGCCGATCGATACCTGGTACCACTCGCTGCCGTCCTTGTCGACGCCGAGGATGCCGATGTGGCCGACATGGTGGTGGCCGCATGAGTTGATGCAACCGGAAATGTTCAGCTCGATTTCGCCGATGTCGTGCTGGAAGTCGAGGTTGTCGAAACGTTCTGCAATGTCGGCTGCAATCGGGAGCGACTTCGCATTTGCGAGCGAGCAGAAGTCACCGCCCGGGCAGCAGATGATGTCGGTCAGGAGACCGATGTTCGGCGTGGCCAGGCCTTTGGCCTTGAGCTTGCCCCAGACCTCGAACAGGTCCGACTGCTTGACGTCGGCCAGCACCAGGTTCTGCTCGTGCGTCACGCGCAGTTCGCCGAAGCTGTAGCGGTCGGCCAGGTCGGCCACGAAGTCCATCTGCTCGGCAGTGGCGTCGCCCGGCGGCACGCCGGTTTTCTTGAGCGACGCGACGACGGCGGCGTAGCCCGGCACCTTGTGGGCCTTGACGTTGCGCTTGAGCCAGTTGGCGAAGGCCTTGTTGTCGGCGTGCGCGGCCAGCGGGTCGATCGCGGGCAGGGTTTCGTAGCCATGCGGCTGGAAGTAGGCGGCGACGCGGTCGAACTCTTCCTGGGTCAGGGTTTCCGGACCGTCCTTCAGGTCGGTCCATTCTTCTTCGACCTGGCGCTTGAATTCCTCGAGGCCCACGGCTTTCAGCAGGATCTTGATGCGGGCCTTGTACTTGTTGTCGCGGCGGCCGTGCAGGTTGTACACGCGCATCACGGCTTCGGTGTAGGTCAGCAGGTGCTGCCACGGCAGGAAGTCGCGGATCACGCTGCCGAGGATCGGGGTGCGGCCCATGCCGCCGCCGGCCATGAACTTGAAGCCGACTTCGCCGGCTTCGTTGCGCACCAGGGTCAGGCCGATGTCGTGCACCGCGATCGCGGCGCGGTCTTCGACCGAGCCGTTGACCGCCACCTTGAACTTGCGCGGCAGGGCGATGAACTCGGG
>JAQGMD010000388.1 GCA_028292565.1 Burkholderia sp.
GACGACGGCATGTTCCTCTTCTCATCCGAATTGAAAGCATTGGCCGCCCACCCGGGATTCGTGCGTAACATAGACCCGCTCGCAGTCGAGGACTATTTCGCCTACGGCTACGTGCCCGAACCAAAAACCATTTTCAAGTCGGCGATGAAGCTGCCTCCAGGCCACACGCTCACGCTCCGCCCCAATCAAACCCGACCGGAACCGCGCGAATACTGGGATGTACCAGTCGCAGCCCACGGCCCGATAACCGACGAGGAAGCACAAGAAGAACTGATCGTCCGCCTGCGCGAAGCAGTAAAGATCCGTCTCGTCGCCGAGGTGCCACTGGGCGCATTCCTGTCCGGCGGCGTCGACTCCAGCGGCGTAGTCGCAATGATGTCCGGCCTCATGAACGAGCCGGTCAACACCTGCTCCATCTCCTTCGGCGACCCGAAATTCAATGAATCCGAATACGCGCAAAAAGTCGCGGACCAATACCAGACAGCCCACCATGTGGAACAGGTGGACAAGGATGACTTCGACCTGATCGACGAACTCGCCGCCCTCTACGACGAACCATTCGCCGACAGCTCTGCCATTCCGACTTACCGCGTATGCGAACTCGCGAGACAGCGTGTCACCGTCGCCCTCTCCGGCGACGGCGGCGACGAGAATCTCGCCGGATACCGCCGCTACCGTTGGCACATGCATGAAGAGCGCCTGCGCTCCGCCATCCCGCTTGCCGCCCGCAAGCCGGTTTTCGGCGCACTAGGCACCTTGTACCCCAAAGCCGACTGGGCACCAAAAATGTTCCGCGCAAAATCGACATTCGAAGCCCTGGCACGCGACTCGGTGGAAGGCTACTTCCACACCATCTCCATCATGGGCGACTTCATGCGCGACAAGTTGTTCAGCGATTCCTTCAAGCGCGGGTTACAGGGATACCAGGCAGTCCAGGTCCTGCAAGCCCATGCAAAGAAATCGCCGGCGCAGGATGCATTGTCGCTTGTACAGTATCTCGACCTGAAGACGTACCTCGTCGGCGACATCCTGACCAAAGTCGACCGGGCCAGCATGGCGCACGCGCTCGAAGTGCGGGTACCGCTGCTCGACCACAAACTGGTCGAGTGGATGTCCGGCCTGCCGCCCTCACTCAAGCTGCGCGGCGGTGAGGGGAAGTATGTGTTCAAGAAGGCATTGGAAAAATATCTGCCGGACGACATCCTGTACCGCGACAAGATGGGCTTCTCGGTACCGCTGGCCAGCTGGTTCCGCGGCCCCTTGCGCAAGCGGGTCAGCGATGCGCTGCTCGGTGAAACGCTGGCAAAGACCGGCATGTTCAACAAATCCTATTTGCAAGAACTGCTCGACCATCACCAATCCGGCCGGCGCGACTACAGCGCCCCGCTCTGGACCTTGCTGATGTTCGAAGCATTTCTGCGCAATCTCGACCGGACGGAGGCATAAGTGCGGATCCTGCACATCCTGGATCATTCCATTCCGCTGCATAGCGGCTATACATTCCGCACGCTCTCGATCCTGAAGCAGCAACGCGCGCTCGGCTTCGAGACCACCCACATCACCAGCACCAAGCAAGGTCCATGCACCAGCGCCAGCCATGAAGAGAACGTCGACGGCTGGCACTTCTTCCGCACGCCCGAAGTGAACTCATCATCTTTGAGCTCACTGTTTTCAAAAACGCCCGCGCTGAAACAACTCACCGTCATCAACCGTCTGGCAAGCCGCCTGATGGAAGCGGCGAAGTCGGTCAAGCCCGACATACTCCATGCGCACTCGCCGGTGCTCAATGCGATCGCCGCCTTGCGCGTAGGCCGCAAACTCGGCATCCCGGTCGTGTATGAAATCAGGGCCTTCTGGGAAGATGCGGCCGTCGACCATGGCACCAGCAAGGAATGGGGCGTGCGCTATCGCCTGACCCGAGCGATGGAAACATACGCATTGCGTCGCGTTGATGCCGTTACCACGATCTGCGAAGGACTGCGTAGTGACATTCTGGCGCGCGGCATTCCGCAACAAAAAGTGACGGTCATCCCCAACGCGGTAAATATCGAGGACTTCAATCCCGGCGAAGCACCAGAGCAGCAGCTCGCGCGAGATCTCGGACTAGAAGGCAAAGTCGTGCTTGGCTTCGTCGGATCTTTCTATGCCTACGAAGGCCTGAACATCCTGCTGCAGGCATTGCCTGCAATGTTGAAGCAAAACCCTGACATCCGCGTACTGCTCGTCGGCGGCGGCCCCGAGGACAAAGCGCTCAAGGCAGTCGCCGCGCGACTCGGCGTAGCCGAGAAGGTGATTTTCACCGGCCGCGTGCCGCATGCCGACGTGCAGCGCTACTACAACCTGATCGATGTACTCGTCTACCCACGCCTTCAAATGCGCCTGACCGACCTGGTCACCCCGCTGAAACCGCTGGAAGCAATGGCTCAGGGCAGATTGATCGTCGCATCCGATGTAGGCGGCCACCTTGAACTGATTGAAGACGGCAAGACCGGCGTGCTGTTCGCTGCCGGCAATCCGGAAGCATTGGCCAGTGAGCTGCTGGCGCTGCTGAAGACACCGGATCGGTGGCCCGACCTGCGACTGGCTGCCCGCGACTTTGTCGAAAAAGAACGTAACTGGCCCCGCAGCGTCTCCCATTACCAGGCCATCTATGGCCGGATCGCTGCAAAGGAAAGCGCGCCATGAAAGCGACAGGACTGCGTATCGCCCTGGTCGGCCCCCTGCCCCCTCCTTCGGGCGGCATGGCGAACCAGACGCTGCAATTGGCCACATTGCTGCGGGCGGAAGGGGCGACCGTCGAAATGATTCAGGTGAACCGACCCTACCAGCCGGCATGGATCGGCAAGATTCCAGTGGTACGCGCGATGTTCCGACTGCCGCTCTATATCGCCGACCTGTGGCGAGCCGCGAACCTGGTCGACGTCTATCACGTCATGGCAAATTCGGGCTGGTCATGGCACCTGTTCGCGGCACCGGCCATTTGGGTCGCGCGCCTGCGCGGCAAACCGGTAGTCGTCAATTACAGGGGCGGAGAAGCGGATTCGTTCCTGAGCAAGGCGCTATTCTGGATCAAGCTCAGCCTCACCCGCTCAGACGCGATCATCGTGCCTTCCGGATTTCTCAGGGCCGTGTTCGAAAAAAACGGTATCCGAACCGAAGTGGTGCCGAACGTCATTAACCTCCATCGCTTTTCTTCCGCCGATGCGGTTGCGCCCTCGGACGACACGGCTCCCTGCATCCTCGTATCCCGCAACCTGGAACCAATCTACGACAATGCAACGGCTATCCGCGCATTCGCGATTGTAAAGAAAGCACTGCCATCAGCGCGGCTGATCATTGCCGGCTCCGGCCCAGAGCTGCAGAACCTGGTTAATACTGTTTCCGAACTCGGCATTTCGGCTGCAGTCACCTTCACGGGACGCGTCAACAATGAAGACATGCCCGCTCTCTATCGCCAGGCGCAGGTCATGGTCAATCCAAGTTTGGTAGACAACATGCCCAACTCCATACTAGAGGCACTCGCCAGCGGCGTCCCGGTGGTAAGTACCAATGTCGGCGGCGTACCCTACGTGGTCGAGCACGACAAGACCGCATTGCTCGTCGCTCCGCAAGATCCGCAGGAAATGGCGGCGGCCATTCTTGTTTTGCTTAAGGACCCGGCGAAGGCTGAGCAGATGCGGCAAGCGGGCATTCAATCCGTACAACAGTACACGTGGAGCAAAGTGCAGAGCCGTCTGCTCGGTGTCTATGAGCGGGTGGTGGCCAAAGGGCGTAATTCGATGGTGGGGGCGAAGTGAAAGCCGTTGCCAATGCAAAACCAAAAATGGGCATGTATACGTCTCTCA
>JAQGMD010000389.1 GCA_028292565.1 Burkholderia sp.
GGGGGGGGAGGAATTTCAGTGCACGCTTCCTTTGCGCCGTCCGGCAAAGACGCCGCCGCCCGCAAGAAAGGCAGCCAGCGTCCAGAACACCGGCACCATGCCCACTGCGGTGCCGAGCGCGCCGAAGACGAGCGGTAGTACGGTCTGGCTCGCATTGATCAGCCCGGAGCGCACACCGACCGCTTCGCCGGTACGTCCCGGCGGCGCCGTCTGGTGGATCAGGCTCATGATCATGGGCAGCGCGGAACCGAGACCCGTCCCGAGCACGAAGGCGAGTGCCAGTAACACCGGCACCGCGGTAAACAGCGGAAACAGCAGATAGACGAAAGCGGTCAACGACAGCGCGGCGGTAAGCACACGCCACTCGGAGAAAGTGCGCGCGATCCATGGCATGGCCAGGCGCACCACGAACGTGCCGACGCCGAATGCGCCCATGATGAGCCCGATGGTGGATGCCGACAGTCCGATGCGCGCACCCTGGATCGGCACCATGAAGGTGAACAGGTCCCAGCCCATGGAGAGTAATCCGCTGACGATGAACACCGAGCGTAGGGGCGCATGGCGAAACAAGTCAACGACGCGCACGTTGCCACCGGACGTGGTCGATGAACTCTTTGCCGGCGCCGAGCGAAGCAACGTGGCCAGCACCACCAGTGACATCACGGAAAACGTTGCGAGGCAGAGGAATGTCGCGCGTTGGCCGGCAACATCAATCATGAAACCGGCAATCACCGGTCCGAGCATGGTGGACGTGGAAAATCCGAGCGCAAGGAGAGAGAACGCCTGCGTCCGGTTTTGCGGGGTGCTTGCCTGGCCCACCGCATTGTTGACTGCGATGTGGGTGACCATGAATCCTGATCCAAGCAGAACGCCCGCAAAATACAGGCCGTACAGCGATGGCAGAACCGCCGGCAGCACGGCGCCGGTGATCAGCATGGCCAGGGAAATGAGCGCGGGTTTGAAGACGCCGACGCGATCTGTCCAGCGGCCCGCATGTACCGATAACACCATCGGGACCGCTGCCAGCAAACTCATCAGGATGCCGACCCGCAACGGCGTGGCTCCGAGTTCGATCGCGAACAGCATCAGTGCCACGCGGCCCCCCGTGAACGTGATGTGCGCGAGCACCATCATGGCAATCAAGGCGAGCAGATTCAAGGGTGAAGTCTAATATTTTTGTTGGGAAGAAACCCTGAGGAGTATAGGGCATAACTGATTTACGCGTATCAGGGGACAGAGGTCAGGGATCAGGGATCAGAGGTCCCGATTTGAACTGAACCTCATCGGTTTGTCATTGAACTGCGGAAACCGATGGGCTGAGAGATCGCAGGGTACGCCGATCCCGGGTTCCTGACCTGCCACGCAGTGAACTTGTCCGCCGCGCAACGTTCGAATCCGCATGCCCTTGCCCATTGAAGACTATGCGCTGATCGGAGATTGCCACACCGCAGGGTTGGTCGGGTGCGACGGTTCCATAGATTGGCTGTGTTTCCCGCGTTTCGACTCGGGAGCCTGCTTTGCGGCATTGCTCGGCGAGCCGCGGCATGGACGCTGGCAAATCGCGCCGGCGGAGGAGGTGAGCCGGACCCGACGCCGCTATCGCGACGGCAGCATGATTCTGGAGACCGAATTCGAGACGGTCGACGGCGTGGTACGTGTCATCGACTTCATGCCGCTCTCGAATGGCCGTTGGGATGTGGTGCGTATCGTCGAAGGCCTGCGTGGCCGGGTCGGCATGTGGATGGAACTCATCATCCGCTGGGACTATGGTTCCATCATTCCGTGGGTGAGACGCCTCGATGACACACTGCTCGCAACCGCCGGTCCTGACAGGCTGGAACTTCATACCCCTGTCGCCACTACCGGCGAGAACATGACCACCGTAGCGAGGTTTCATGTCGGCGCAGGCGAGCGGATACCGTTTGTGCTCAATTATTATCCTTCTCATGAATTTCCGCAGCCGCCTATCGATCCGGAGAAGACTCTGGAAGAGACCGAACGGATCTCGCGCACCTGGAGTGATCGCTGCACGTACGACGGACGTTGGCGTGAAGCCGTGATGCGGTCACTGGTTACCTTGAAGGCGCTCACCTATGGACCGACCGGAGGGATAGTTGCGGCGCCGACGACATCGCTGCCGGAACAGTCCGGCGGTGTGCGGAACTGGGACTATCGATACTGCTGGTTGCGCGATGCGACCTTTACGCTCAATGCGCTTCTGCTCGCCGGTTATCAGGAAGAGGCGGTGGCCTGGAGGGAGTGGCTGCTACGCGCTGCAGCCGGAAGTCCGGAAGCCTTGCAGATACTTTACAGCGTCACCGGAGAGCGGCGCCTGACGGAGCTCGAACTGGAGTGGCTGCCTGGTTATCAGGGTGCGACGCCGGTGCGGATCGGCAATGCTGCGTCCAGGCAGTTTCAGCTCGACGTCTATGGCGAAATCATGGATACCTTGCACCTTGCGCGTGCCGCAGGCCTGCACCCGCATCCGCATGCGTGGAGAATACAAAGGGCGTTGCTGCGCTTCCTCGAGATGAACTGGCAGCGGCCGGACGAAGGCATCTGGGAAATACGCGGGCCGCCACGCCACTTCACCCACTCGAAGGTCATGGCCTGGGTCGCGTTTGATCGCGCGGTCAAGGGCGTGGAGCTGTTCGGACTGGATGGTCCGGTGGAGCATTGGCGCAGCATACGCGACGCAATTCACGCGCAGGTTTGTGAAATGGCTTTTGATGCGGGACGCAATACGTTCACGCAGTCCTACGGCTCGACGGACCTCGATGCGAGCGTGCTGTTGATCCCCCAGGTTGGCTTCCTGCCGCCCAACGACCCGCGGGTCCGGGGCACGATCGAGGCGGTCGAGCGGGAACTGATGGTTGACGGGCTTGTGCTGCGTTATTCAACCGAAACAGCGGTGGATGGACTGCCGCCCGGCGAAGGGACATTCCTGGTCTGCTCATTCTGGCTGGCCGACGCGTATGCGCTGATCGGACGCCGCAAGGACGCGGAGACGCTGTTCGAACACCTGCTAGCGCTTCGTAACGATGTCGGGTTGCTGTCGGAGGAATACGATCCGCACGCGCGACGGATGCTCGGCAATTTTCCGCAGGCGCTGTCGCATATGGCATTGGTCAACACTGCCCATCTGCTGTCCATTCCGCCCGTTCAGGCCAAGCAATCTTGCGCAAAGGGCGAGCGGCCAGCGGCGGCGAGGAGGCCATGACACGCCACCCCTTCATAAGGATATGTGTATGAAAACAGAGAAAGAGAAGATGCTCGCCGGAGAGCTTTATAACGCGCTGGACGCGCAACTCAGCGCAGAACGCCAGCGTGCGCGGAATTTGCTGAAACGCCTGAATGATTCGCGGGAAAATGAGCAGGAAGAACGCGCGCGGATTCTCAGGAAGCTCTTTGGCAAGGAGACTGATGCTTATATCCAGCCACCTTTCTTCTGCGACTACGGGAGCAACATCACGCTCGGCACCAACGTCTTTTTCAATTTCAATTGCGTGATACTCGATGTGGCGCCGGTGAAGATCGGCGACTATGTCCTGTTCGGTCCATCGGTGCAGGTATTTACCGCGACGCATCCGTTGAGCGCAGCTGAAAGACGACGCGGGCTTGAGTCAGGCAAACCGATCGGGATCGGTCCTGATGTGTGGGTCGGCGGCGGCACCGTCATTTGTCCCGGGGTCACTATCGGTGCAAGGTCGATCATCGGCGCCGGCAGCGTCGTCACGAGCGACATTCCGGAAGACGTGATCGCGGTGGGTAACCCGTGCCGGGTGATGCGAAAGCTGAGTGTTTGAAGAGCATATCACTCCCCTCTCCCCCGCTTGCGGGAGAGGGGAATTCCATCAATGGTTCACAACCCGCGGCAACCACGTCGACAGCGCCGGCATATAAGTGAGCAGCATCAGCGCACCAATCAGCGCAGCGACGAACACACCGATCTCCTTGACGATT
>JAQGMD010000396.1 GCA_028292565.1 Burkholderia sp.
GCGCGCAACCTGGTCGCCGTGCCGTCCCAGTTATGCCTGCCCTGGCAGGCTGGCAGCGCCGTCGCCGCCGTGGCCGAATATGGGGTGGACGCCGACATCGCCGCCCGGTTGGGCGAGCAGGAGGGACTCGGCCTGCCGGTCACCGCCGATCAGCCGGAACTGTTGCCGGTTGAAGTGATCCAGGCGCTGACCGCCGTGGTGCCGCAGGCGCCGATCAACCTGTACGTGCCGCAAGCGCGCGTGCCCAGTTACCAGGACGTGCTGCGCCTCGCACCGGCAACCGAGGAGCGCGTTTCGGTGTACGCGGACAACTGGTCGCGCTGGATCGCCGGTGCGGACAAGAAACCGCTCGACCTGATGGCCGGCCTCGGCGCGAGCCACGGCCCGCAATTTAACTGGCGGCCGTGGCGTTGGCCAGTGGCGCTGGCCGCATTGCTGCTGCTGGTAAACGCCATCGGGCTAAATATCGACTGGCTGGGAATGAAGCGTGAAGCCGACGCCATGCGTGCCGGCATGATCCAGACTTACCGGTCCGCATTTCCTAAAGACCCGGTGATCGTCGATCCGGTCGCGCAACTGCGCCAGAAAATCGCCGCAGGACAGCGCGAGACGGGCGCGGTCGCGCCGGACGACTTCATCGCGCTGACCGCCGCCTTTGGCGAGGCGTGGACAGCCGCCGGCCAGGGTCCGCAAGCGATTGCCGGGCTCGAGTATCGGGATCGGGGCCTGTCAGTCAAGCTCAAGCCCGGCACTGAAGTGCCGATGGACCAGATCCGGACCGCACTGAGCGCCCATAACCTGGCGATTACGCAGCCGTCCGCCAATGTCTGGCAGATTCGGAGCGCCAAATGAAAGCACGCGGAAACATGAACGGACTAAAGCAATCTGTGGCGACTTTCTGGGGCGAACGCAACCAGCGTGAACGCAACATGATTTCGGTGGCAATGATCGTGGTTCTGGTCGGCTTGTTCTATATGCTGTTGATCGATCCGGCCATGAGCGGTCGCGCCAGCCTGCAAAAGAACTTGCCGGTGCTGCGCCAGCAGGCGGCCGAGGTACAGGCGATGGCCAAAGAAGCCAGCGGACTCGCGGGTAAGTCCGTTGGGGGAGCGGCAGCCCCGGCCGCCATTACCCGGGAAAGCCTGGAAGCATCGCTTGCGCGCAAGGGGTTGAAGGCGCAAAGCGTGACCGTGACCGGCGAAATCGCCAAAGTGCAATTGGCCTCGGCGTCGTTCGCCGGCACGGTGGACTGGCTGGATGAAATGCAGCGCACCGCATACTTGTCGGTGGTCGACGCCAACATCGACGCCCAGCCGCAACCGGACACGGTAAATGCGACGATAACACTGCGGCAGCAGCGTAGTGGACAGACGCAATGAGAGGCAATTAATGCGTCGTCTCGTGATATGGTTACTGGCCGGCGTCGCCAGCGTTGCATTGACCATGCTAGTGTTTTTGCCGGCGACGTGGATGGCGCCGGCGATTGAAGCCCAGACCGGCGGACGCCTGACGTTGGGCGATGCGCAGGGAACGCTGTGGCGCGGTTCCGCCTTCGTCGGCGGCGCGCCAAGCGGTGCGGATCCTGTGACGCCTTTGCTGCCGGGCCGTTTTTCCTGGCGCCTGTCGCCCATGGTTTTGCTGGGCCAGGTTGATGCGGAACTCGAGAATCCGGCCGCCATGTCGCAGCCGGTCAGGATAACCGGCAGCTGGTACCAGTGGCAGGTGAGTCCTTCTGAAATTGCGTTGCCGGCCGAGCGGCTGGCCGGATTGGGCGCACCACTGAATACGATACAACCGTCAGGCAGCATGCGCCTGACGTGGAGTCCGCTGCAATTGACCCGGGAAGGCCAGCAGGTCGCACTGACCGGATCGATGACCTTGCTGATGGACGACATTGCTTCACGTCTGTCACCCGTCAAGCCTTTGGGAGCTTACCAGCTGATAATGGATTGGCGCGGACAACAGGCGCAACTGGCTTTGAAGACCGTCAGAGGGCCCATGCTATTGGATGGCACGGGCAGCCTGACGAACGGCCGTCTGCAATTTTCAGGGAAGGCAGAGGCAGAAGAAGGGCAGGAAGAAAAGTTGGCAAATTTGTTGAATTTGCTAGGACAACGCCGTCAAGAAGGCGACAAGAACGTTATCGCGCTAGAGTTCAAATGAAAAAAATTCCAACAGCAAAAACATCGAAGAAGAACGCGGACTGGCGCCGCCGTATGGCAGCCGCAATGATGGTATGTGTGATCGCCGGTGGACAACCGGCGGTATACGCACAGGATCCGTCGGCGAACCAGGCTACGCTGAACTTCGTCGGCGCCGACATCGAGTCGGTGATCAAGGCGATCGGTCATTACACCGGCAACACCTTCATCATCGATCCGCGCGTCAAAGGCACCATCAATCTGGTGTCCGAGAAGCCGGTCAACAAGCAGCAAGCCTTCAACCTGCTTGCGTCAGCGCTGCGCCTGCAAGGCTATGCGATGGTGCGAACGGACAACATCGTTAAGGTGGTGCCGGAAGCCGATGCCAAGATACAGGCCGCTCCGACAGCGCCCGGTGCGGTGCGCGGCGACCAGATCGCGACCCAGATATTCCGCCTGAACTACGAAACGGCCGCCAACATGGTGCCGGTCTTGCGTCCGCTGATTTCACCCAACAATACGATCAACGCCAACCCGGGCAATAACAGCATCGTCATCACCGACTATGCGGATAACCTGAGGCGGCTCGGCAGGATCATCTCCGCGCTCGATGCGCCGGCGACAGCCGAGCTGGATGTGGTGCCGATCCGCCATGCGGTTGCGAGTGATATCGCGGTCATGGTGAACCGGCTGCTCGAGCCGTCCCAGGGCCCCGGGGCTCCCGGCGGCGAATCCGGACGGGTCGGCGTGCTGGCCGACAGTCGCACCAACGCTGTCATCGTCCGCGCGCCTTCGCTCGCACGCGGCAACCTGGCCAAGTCACTCATCGCCAAGCTCGATCAACCTACCGCGCAGCCCGGCAACGTTCACGTCGTCCACCTCAAGAATGCGGATGCGGTAAAGCTGGCGCAAACCCTGCGCGCCGTGGTGGCGTCGGAAACATCGATTCCGGGCGCCAGCCAACAGGCCGGCGGAGCACCGCAGCAACAGCAGCAATCCGCGTTCGGCGGACAGCAGCAGACTGGCGGGCAGCAGCAAGCGGGCCTTGGCGGCCAGGGTTCACAGCAGGGGCAACAAACGCCTGCGTCGTTGCCGACCGGAGGAGCGGCGGGATTCATCCAGGCCGATCCGTCGACCAATACCCTGATCATCACCGCCAGCGAAGCGGTTTACCGTAATTTGCGCGCAGTCATCGACCTGCTCGATGCGCGTCGCGCACAGGTTTATGTCGAATCGCTGATCGTCGAAGTCTCCGCAGACAAGGCGGCGGAGTTCGGCATCCAGTGGCTAGGGCTGTCGGGTGATGCCACCAGCAGCTACCGGGTTGGCGGAGGAACATCGTTTGCCAGCGGCGGCGACAATATCGTCAACCAGGCGATCAGCAGGGCAACCAGCGGCAACCCGCTGCCACCGGGTCGCGGCCTGACACTGGGCATATTCCGCCAGATTGGCGGCGAGCTGGGCCTCGGCGCCCTGGCACGAGCGCTCGAGAGCGACGTCAATGCCAATATCCTGTCGGTTCCTAACCTGATCACGCTCGACAACGAGGAAGCAAGAATCATCGTCGGCCAGAACGTGCCGTTCATTACGGGCCAGTTCACCACCCAGGCTTCCGGTGGGGCGGCGGGTGTGAATCCGTTTCAGACTATCGAACGCCGCGACGTTGGCCTGGCGCTGCGCGTGCGTCCGCAGATTTCCGAAGGCGGCACCATCAAGCTGCAGATTTACCAGGAAACTTCCGCGGTGCAGGATACGTCCAACCCGGCAGGTATCATCACCAGCAAGCGTTCGATCGAATCCAACGTCCTGGTCGACGACGGACAGGTCATCGTGCTGGGCGGCCTGATCGAGGACCGCATGTCGGATAGCGCCGAGAAAGTGCCGGGACTGGGGGATATCCCGGTGATCGGCAACTTGTTCAGGTACCAGACTCGCAAGCGCACGAAGACCAATCTGATGGTGTTCCTGCGGCCGACCGTGATCCGTACCGCTGAGCAAAGCGCCAACGTGCTGACCGACCGCTATGATTACATCCGGGGCATCCAGTCCGGCCAGCAGCCGATGCCGTCGTGGGCGCTGCCGAATGGCACGGTGCCCACGATCCCGCCGCTGATCGAAGGTCGTCCGCAAGGCTCGCCCATGCTGAATATCGCGCCACCTAAGCCGGCAAACGGGCTGCCTCCCGGCGATGTGCAGCAGATTCCGCCGGCCTCGGTGCCTGCGCCGACGGCGCCTCCACCACCCACACAGAATCCGAGATAGCCATGAGTACCGTACTGCCTGAAGCCAGACTGTTGCCTTATGCATTCGCGCGCGACCACGCGGTTCTGGCGCGGCGCAGCGAATCGGCCAATGCTGTCGATGTATGGGTTTCCGAGGCGACCGCGTCCAGCGCCATCGCCGAGGTGAGCCGCCGTTTCGGGCGCGTCAAACTGAAGTCGATTCCGCGCGATGAACTCGAAGCGGCGATTGCCAGCGCCTATGCCGGTTCCGGCGGGGACGCAGCGCAGGTGGTCGAGGATGTCGAATCCGACCTCGACCTGGCCAAGCTGATGATGGACATGCCGGCGATCGAAGACTTGCTGGAATCGGCCGACGATGCGCCGGTGATCCGCATGATCAATGCACTTCTGACACAGGCGCTGCGCGAGGAAGCTTCGGATATCCATATCGAACCGTTCGAGCAGATCTCCGTGGTGCGTTTTCGCATCGACGGCAATTTGCGCGATATCGTACGGCCCAAGAAAGCGATCCACGCTTCGCTGATTTCGCGTATCAAGATCATGGCGCAGCTCGACATCGCCGAAAAGCGCCTGCCGCAGGATGGCCGTATCACGCTACGGGTCGGCGGCAAGGGCGTTGACGTGCGTGTCTCCACTTTGCCCACCGGCCATGGCGAGCGCGCGGTGCTGCGTTTGCTCGACAAGGAAGCGGGCCGTCTTGACTTGCAGCACCTGGGCATGAGCCCGCACGTATTGCCGAATTTCGACAAGCTGATTGCCCAGCCGCACGGCATTGTGCTTGTCACCGGACCTACCGGCTCCGGCAAGACCACCACACTGTACGCGGCATTGTCGCGGCTGAACGCGCCCACCAGCAACATCCTGACGGTGGAAGACCCGATCGAATATGAGCTGGCCGGCGTCGGACAGACGCAAGTCAACGCGCGTATCGACATGACCTTCGCCAAGGCCCTGCGCGCGATTTTGCGACAGGATCCCGACATCATCATGATCGGCGAGATCCGCGACCTGGAGACTGCGCAGATTGCGGTGCAGGCATCGCTCACCGGCCACCTGGTGCTGGCGACCCTGCACACCAATGATTCAGCGGCCGCAGTCACGCGACTGCTCGACATGGGCATCGAGCCATTCCTGCTGTCTTCGTCGCTGCTCGGCGTAGTGGCGCAACGGCTGGTGCGCAAACTGTGCGATGAATGCAAAACCTACGATGGCCATGAATGGCACGCGGTCGGCTGCGAACGGTGCGGCCATACCGGCTACCATGGCCGGGTCGGCATCTATGAGTTGCTCGAGACCACCGACGAGATCCGCGCCCAGATCCACGACCGCGCGTCGGAAGCCGACATACGCACCGCAGCCCAGCGCGACGGCATGCGTACCATGCGGGAAGATGGCGAGCGCTGGATCGCCGAAGGCCTCACCACCAAGGCGGAATTGCTGCGTGTGGCCAAGGAATAGGGAATCGTCATGCCGGCATTTCGTTATGAAGCTGTCGACGCCGTCGGCAACACAAAGAAGGGCGTAGTCAACGCCGACAGTGCGCGGGCGGCGCGCTCCGACCTGCGTTCGCAAGGGATGGCGCCGATCGCGGTCGATGCAATTACCGCGCAGGTCGACGAACTCGGCCAGACGCGCAGGCGTGCGTTCGGCGACCGCCTGTCAACCAATGAACTCGCCCTGTTCACCCGTCAGCTCGCCAGCCTGCTGGAAGCAAGCCTGCCATTGGAGCAGGCATTCTCCGCACTGCTGGAGCAAGCCGAGCGTCCGTATGTGCGCGACCTGGTGGCGTCGATTCGTTCCGAGGTGATGGGCGGCTCGTCCTTGTCCGATGCGTTGTCTCGCCATCCGCGGGATTTCGCTGACATTTACCGCGCGCTGGTCGCGTCTGGCGAGCAGATCGGCCAACTGTCGCGCGTGCTGTCGCGCCTGGCAGACTATATCGAGCGGCGCAACGCTTTGGTGGCCAAAGTGCGGCTCGCCTTTACCTATCCGGCGATCGTGACAGTGGTGGCATTTGCCATCGTGATCTTCCTGCTGGCCTATGTCGTGCCGCAAATCGTGTCGGTGTTTGCCAATACCAAGCAGAAGTTGCCGTTGCTGACAGTCATCATGCTGGGGATTTCCGATTTCGTGCGCAGTTACGGCTGGATCGTGGCGTTGGTCGGCACCGGCGTGTTCCTCGCCTGGCGCCGGGCGTTGAAGAATCCCGATATTAAGTATCGCTTCCATAGCTGGCTGCTGACCGCGCCGCTATACGGCAAATTCGAACGCAGCCTGAATACCGCCCGTTTTGCCAGTACGTTGGCGATTACCACCGGCTCCGGCGTGCCGATTTTGCGCGCATTGCAGACCAGTCGCGACACCTTGTCCAACGTGGCCATGCGCGAACAGGTGGAAGACGCGACCGCCAGCGTGCGCGAAGGGGTCGGCCTCGCACGCGCGTTGTCGGCACACAAGCACTTCCCGCCGATGCTGATCCACATGATCCGCGCCGGCGAGGTTACCGGCGAATTGCCGGCCATGCTTGAGCGGGCATCCAATGCCCAGGAACAAGATCTCGAACGCCGCGCGATGACGATAGCCGGATTGCTGGAACCGGCGCTGATCTTGGCGATGGGCGTGGTGGTACTGCTGATTGTGTTGGCCGTATTGATGCCGATCATCGAGATCAACCAATTGGTGCGTTAGGCTATAAAAATAAAAGGATTGTTCCGAATGAAGCGCTTGCCCCTGCTCGTGAGTTTCGTGTTGTTCATCGTGCTGTGCGCCTCGATTGCGTACTGGGCGATGCAATTGTTCAAGCCGCCGGTTCGACCGGTGGCGGCGCCTCCGCGCGCAGCCAAACAGGAGGTCCGGCCGGAAGCCGCGGCCGCACTGCTGGGTGGCGGACGTTCCAAAGTTGCGGTAGCCAGCAATTACCAGTTGCGGGGTGTAGTGATGTCCGGCAACAGCCGGGAAAGCGTCGCGATACTCAGCGCGGACGGCAAGCCGGCGCAGGCAGTCCGCATGGCAATGGAAGTGATGCCGGGGGTGACGATCAAGGAAGTGCATCGTGACTATGTGCTGCTGTCGGAGGGCGGTGTGACCAAACGCGTTGAATTGCCCGAAAGCTCAAAGGAGCAGGTCGACATCGCAACCGCTTCACCGGTACGCACGACACCCGCACGTCCGACGGCGCCCGGAACCCCGCCTACGACTTCGAGCCCGCAGCATCCAGCAATGACGCGCCCGCCACCAGTGGTCGCGCCACCGCCGCCTCCGGCAGTGGTAAATCCGTCGCCGCAGACGGGACAGCCCGCCATGCCGCAAATGGGGCAACCGGGAATGGGAGGTGGGATGCCGCAGATGGGCGTGAGCCCCGGGGGCATGGTAAATCCGAACATGCCGCCGCCAAGTGCCGGCGTCGGCGCCAACCCGCCTGCGAGTCCCGAACCTCCGCCGCCGGCGGCAGAGATACCGGGCGCGCCGCCCATGATCGAAAACAGCTCAGGCAAGTAACGCTCGCCGTCTACTCCGATCAGCTTTCCCCGGGCTCGGACAAAATCTTCTTCAGCGCACGATTCTGCAACTGCCGCACAGCGGACACGCTTTTTTCATGCGACCCCGCCACCCGCTGCTTCGCCGCAATGGCGATGGGGTTACGCGGCTTCAAAGCCTTCTGCGAAGGTTCGACGCGGATGACCAGTTTCTGTCGTTTGCTCAGTGCCTTGTTAGCCATGGTTTAAATCTGCAGGCATTGCTGCCTGCAGCACACACTTTACGATTAACTACAAAACGTAACGCGACAAGTCCTCGTTGATCGCCAGTGCGCCGAGTTTTTCGTCGACATAGGCTGCATCGATCGAGATGGTCTTGCCGGTGATTTCGCTGGCGTTGAACGATGTCTCTTCCAGCAGTTTTTCCATCACTGTATACAAGCGGCGCGCGCCAATGTTCTCGGTTTTTTCATTGACCGAGTAAGCGATTTCCGCGATCCGCTTTATTCCTTCCGTCGTGAAGTCGATCTTCACTTCCTCGGTCGACAACAACGCCTCGTACTGCTTGGTCAGGCAGGCGTCGGTACTGGTCAGGATGCATTCGAAGTCGGCGATCGAGAGCGACTCCAGCTCGACCCGAATCGGCAAACGCCCCTGCAATTCCGGAATGAGATCGGAAGGCTTGGCCAGGTGAAACGCGCCGGACGCAATGAACAGGATGTGGTCGGTCTTGATCATGCCGTACTTGGTATTGACGGTCGTGCCTTCCACCAATGGCAACAGATCGCGCTGCA